>JBEKLK010000315.1:0-4259 GCA_050010235.1 Rhizomicrobium sp. | reverse complement strand
TCGACCGGCCCGAACACCGCGCTGTCCGGCACCCAAACATTCTTGAACGACACGCGCGCGTGATCCGTCGGCATGTTGAAGGTCCACATATATTCTTCGATCTTCACGCCTTCCGCATCCATCGGCACGATCAGGCAGGTGAGACCGCGCGCGTCGCCGTCCGGGCCGCTGGTGCGCACGAAGAGCATATCGTGAGTGGCAGTATGCACGCCGGTGTTCCACATCTTTTCGCCGTTGATGCGCCAGCCATTGCCGTCCTTGACCGCGCGCGTTTCCATCCAGGTCGCGTCGGAACCGTGCTTGGGCTCGGTGAGGCCGAACGCGATGCGCGCTTTCCCTTCGAGCATTTTCTCAAGATAGACTTTCTTCTGCTCTGCCGTGCCGAAATCGCGGAACATCAGCACCTGGGGGAAATTGCCGACGACGGAAGTTTCGTTCTGCAGGTCGTTGTGCAGGCCGAGACCTTTCGCGGCCAGATGCTCGCGGATGATCGCCATGGCGAGATTGCCGATATTCTTGCCGCCGAATTCCTCCGGCAGCGCGAGACGCAGGAAGCCCGCTTTGTCGGCGCGGCGGCGCATTTCGCCCAGAAGCGCTTCCCAATCCTTGCGCGGCAATCCGCCATGCTCGAAATCGGTGCGGGCCCATTCACGGCGATGATCGAAGAAGCGGATATTGTCGTCCTGCTGCTCCAGCGGCTTGATCTCGCGTTCGATGAAATCGTCGATGCGCACGAGAAGGTCGGTGATCTCTTTGGGGATCGCGAAGTCCATGGGTTTATCCTCGAAAATGGCGGCGGCGGACTTTAGCGCGCGATTGCGCCGGAACGAAACAGGCGACTGCGGACCGCGCGAACGCTCTTGACTTTGAAAACCGGTCGGCGTATTTGCCCGGCCCTCGCGAGCAATCCTGCCCGCGAACAACATGAGCCGAACGATGCAGTCCGTCATTGAACGCACCGCGAATCTGCAAAATGGCTATCGGCCATTTGCCGACGCACGCCCGGCTCATGGGAGCGGTTCCGTCTGAAGGAACCGGCACGTCTGTGTTTCACAGACCCCTCCCGAGCCGACGCTCCGGAGGGGTTTTTTTGTTTTCCCTCCCCGCGTGGCTCGCAACCATCGACGCCCGGCAATGCCGGGACGGGAGACCCGGATCCCGGCTTGCGAATGCAGGCGAAGCGCGGGGCCTGCCGGAGGGAACGGCGCGGCGCGAGAAGCGTCGCGGTCCACCGATGGCGGGGCGGACGCATTCAAGGTCCGCTTTGGCGGCGCGCCATATTCGAGAGCGCCGTGACATGTTCGTTATGCAATTTTCGAAATTCGATTTGCCGCAATTTCCGGCAGCCGATTTCCGGTGGTGAAGAGAAACGGTTACTTCGTCCCGCATGGGGGCGCCCGTCTCGACAGTTCCCCGGAAAATTCAATATCTCGTGCAAAGAACGCCGGTGGTGAAGAGTTCTGTTACTTCGCTAAACCGCAGGTCGGAGGTTCGATTCCTTCCGGGGACGCAGTGATGCATTCCAGTAGCTCAGCGGCAGAGCAGCGGAGCCCGAAAGGCCAGTACAGGCTCGACTGTTCCCCGGCGGAAATGACGCACGCGAAATACGAATTCCGGGTGGTGAAGAAATCGGATTCTTCGCCTGATGAACGAGGACCGCAAGGTCAAATCCGTTTTCGCCGATTCCCCCGGAACTTGAACTAGCTGGTGGTGAAGATGTCCGGTCCTTCGACCTGGTGAATGCGGGTTCGATTCCCGCCGATTTCGACACGTGCCGTGGAGCATGCCCCCGAAAGGCGTGCGTGACGCGGGTTCCGGTTCCACCGTCAAACGGGGAATTCGCGTTGTCGCAATCGTATGCCGGCATCGCCTGTTCCCCAGCGCCGCGCCACACAGCACAGCCGGTGGTGAAGTTGTCCGTTTCTTCGGTGCCGGCAGGCGGAGCGCAAGCTCGCGCACCGGGGGCGCGCAAGCGCCGTCTCGGACAGCGATCGTTCCCCGGCTGCGCGGTGCGCGGGCACATTCACGAATGAGGGCGGTGGTGAAGAGACCTGTTACTTCTTGCAAGCCGAGGGTCGAAGGTTCAACTCCTTCCGGGGATGCAGGCCTGCATCTCCGTAGCTCAGCGGTAGAGCGGCGGAGCCCGAAAGGGCAGAACAGTCTCAAACGTTCCCCGCCTGCCGGTTTCTCCCTTCGCCGGTGGTGAAGAGTACCGATACTTCGGGTCGCGGGTTCGAATCCCGCCGGGCCAAAGTCCGTAGCTCAGTGGATAGAGCAGAAAACTGCATTCGGTCTCGTCCGTTTCCCGGCACGCATTCGGCCTGCGCAGGAGACCGTTTCTCCTGCGCAGGCGAAGGGCGGTGGTGAAGACGTCTGTTACTTCGGTAGAGCGCCGGACGCATGCGCGTTCGGAGGACGCGGGTTCGAGTCCCGCCGGCAGCAATGCCGGGGCTCAGAAACGCCTTCGGGCAGTCCAGCGTCGCCTGTTCCCCGCCAACCTGTTTTCCATCATTCTCGCAACCCCAGAGGAGGCCATCATGGTCAAGTTGAACAAGATCATCCGCGCGTTCACCCATGAGGGCGGGCGCGCGAAGCGCTTCGGTCCCGAGCAGGAGCTGAAGCGCGCGCTGATGAACTGCCTCCTGTGGGAGGATCAGTTCTACGAGGACGGCGTCTCCATCGCGGATCGCATGAAAGCGCTTGTGCCTCTCGTCTCGCCCGAGGCTTGCGCGCAACTCGCCATCGACGCGCGCGAGCAGATGAAGCTGCGTCACGCGCCGCTTCTGATCGTGCGCGAGATGGCGCGGCACGAGAAGCACCGCGTGCTTGTCGCCGATACGCTTGCACGGATCGTGCAGCGTCCCGACGAGCTCACGGAGTTCCTCGCGATCTACTGGGCCGATGCGCTGGGTCCGATGCAGCAGCGCAAGCGCCAGCCCGTCTCTGCCCAGGTAAAGAAGGGTTTTGCCCGCGCGCTGACGAAGTTCGACGCCTATCAGCTCGCGAAATACGACCGCGACGGCGCGGTGCGGATCCGGGACGTGTTGTTCCTGGTCCACGCCAAGCCGAAAGATGCGTCCCAGGAGAAGGTGTGGAAGGAGCTTGTCGATGGCACGCTCGCTTCGGCCGATACCTGGGAAGTCTCGCTCTCGGCCGGCAAGGACAAGGCCGCCAGCTTCGAGCGGCTCATCGCCGAGAAGAAGCTGGGCGGGCTCGCACTCCTGCGCAATCTGCGCCTCATGCAGAAAGCCGGGGTCGAGCGTGCGACGATCGCGGGCGCGATCTCCGCCATGCGCACCGATCGCGTGCTGCCCTATCGCTTCATCACGGCGGCGCGCTATGCGCCGGATTTCGAGCCGGAGCTCGAATCCGCGATGCTGAAGTCGATCAAGGACCATGTGCGGCTCAAGGGCCCCACACGGCTCCTGATCGACGTGTCGGGCTCGATGGATGCGCCGCTCTCCGCGCAATCGGAGATGACGCGGATGGAGGCCGCCTGCGGTCTCGCCATCCTCGCGCGCGAAGTGTGCGACGAGGTCGAAATCTTCACCTTCTCCAACGGAGTGGTGAAGGTTCCCCCCCGGCGCGGCTTCGCACTTCGCGATGCCATCGTGAACAGCCAGCCGCATGGCGGGACCGAGATGGGAAAAGCCGTGACGGAAACCGATCGCAAGGGCACGCGCCTGATCGTCTTCACCGACGAGCAGGCGCACGACACCGTGCCCGCGCCGAAAGGGCCCGGCACCATCGTCAACGTCGCTGCGTATCAGCACGGCGTGGGGACAGGAGCCTGGCGGCGCGTCGACGGCTTTTCCGAAGCGGTGATCGGATGGATCGCCGCGTCGGAGGAGACGAAGCACTGACGTTTGAACGATCAACACAAAGAGGAGGCCGGGACGCGCCAACAACGCGTCCCGGTTGGTTCCATGTATTCCGTTATCGAGAGCAAGGGCGTGCACATCAAGGCGTGGACCAACGGCGTCCCGTTGGAAGACTCCGCGCGCCAGCAGCTCATCAATGTCGCGTCGCTCCCCTTCATCCACAAGCATGTCGCGGTCATGCCGGACGTGCATTGGGGAATGGGCGCGACCGTCGGCAGTGTGATCCCCACCAAGGGTGCCATCGTGCCGGCGGCCGTCGGCGTCGACATTGGTTGCGGCATGGTCGCCGCGCGCACTTCGCTGCGCGCCAACGACCTTCCCGACAACCTGTCTGCCGTCCGTTCCGCCATCGAATCGGCCGTGCCCCATGGGCGCACG
>JBEKLK010000314.1:0-4259 GCA_050010235.1 Rhizomicrobium sp. | reverse complement strand
ATCTGATAGGTCAGGCCCACCATCGGAGTGATTGGCGACTCGTCCTTCTGGCCGGAACCGCTCGAATAGCCGAAATTCTGCGGTCCGTTCGCGTAATTGACGAAATCGAAATGGGTTTCGGCAACGCGCACGCCAGACTGGATTTTCAGTTGATCCGTGATGGCGAATGTCGCGTTGACGAAGCCGGCGATCTGACGGTCGTGGCCGAGCGTGTCGTTGATGTAATCGTCGCCGTTCGGCAGAAGATTCTCGCTCCATGCCGTCAGCATATCCTCTCCCCAAAGATACTCGGTCAGCGCGGGCAGCTGCGGGTCGTTGATCTGCTCGATGCTTTCCTGCGTGTTGTAGGAAAAGAAGCCGCCCACGATCCAGGTCAGCCGCGCGTTGGGATCGGTCGATTGCAGCCGCACTTCCTGCGTGAGATTCTGCTGCGTATTGGTGATCGTGGCGACCGAAACATAGTTGTTGGGATAACCCGGCAGATTGAGCCCGGTCGGCAGCAGGAGCGGCGGCGGGCTGGGATTGCCGATATACGAGGCGCACAGGCCGCCGGGGCAGACGTTGCCGTTGGGGTCCAGGCCCGCATCGACGGACTGCTGGAAATAGGAGAGATTGTAGAGCGTGCCGCTGTAGCCGTTCACATTCTCGTCGCGATTGTAATAGGAAAAATTCGAGATCAATTCCGCGCCGTCGAACTGATATTCCATCTTCAGCGACGCCAGATAGAAATGGTCCTTGTCCGCCATATGCTCGGGCGTGCCGGTGACGAAATCCCCCGAACCGGGATTCGACAGGCTCAACCAGTAGTCGTCGGCGTCGTGCTGGTCGCGGTTCTGGAAATAGATTGCCGGCGTGATACTGAGCTGTGGAGACGGTTGGTACAGCAAGGCGCCGCGCAGCGAATAGGTGTCCTGGCTGTTCGCATGGGGCTCCGTGACCTGACCGGTCAGATAATCGACGCGGTTGATATATCCCCCGTCGCGTCTTCCCCAGATGCTGAGGCGGAATCCAAGCACGTCGTCGATGATCGGTCCTCCGACGGCCAGCCCGCTTTCATAACTGGGACCGCCATCTTGCGTAAACGAAATCTCTTCGCGCGCATAAATGCTGTAGTCGGTGAGGCTGGGCTGCGGCGTGATATAGCGAACGGTGCCGCCTTCGGAGCCTGCGCCGAACAAGGTGCCCTGCGGTCCCCGCAGCACTTCGACGCGATCGAGATCGAAAATGCCGGGCAACGTGTCGTTTGAGTTGAATCCGAGCTGGCGAATCTGGATCGGCGTATCGTCGATGTAGATTCCCGTTGTGCCCGAGCCCGCATCCGAATTGATGCCGCGGATGGAAATGGTCTTGCTGTCGTCCGAATAGTCCACGCCTGGCGTGAATTTGACGAGGTCAGCAAAGGATTTGACGCCGAGCGTGTCCATCTTTTCGGCCGTATAGGCACTGATGCTTTCGGGCACCTTGCTCAGCTTTTCCGCGCGCCGCGTGGCCGTGACCGTCACTTCTTCGATGCCGCCGGAAGCCTGAGATCCCCCGCCCGCGGATTGGGCCGAAAGCGGCGCAACACTGCACATCAATCCAAGAACGCAAGATGCTGCGGGCAGAACCAACCCGGCGAATTTGTTGCGCATGTGAACTCCCCCTCACGCCAACCTATGTTGGTCGTTCGTCACGAAAGCGTCAAGGACGGACGCAATCCGGCGTCGGGGAAGCGCCTGATTTATAGGCATAAACCGGTTATTGGAGTGCCAGTATTTCGCCCACGGCGCGGTGCGCCTGGTCTATCGCGGAATCGGTATAGGCCTGGGCACCGGAATCCGAATTGGCGATCGCGATGCGCCCGAAGCGCTGCCGGCCGATCACATTGGCGCGTTTGTCCGGCGGAATGCTGAAATCGTCGAACAGCGGATTGAACTCATACGCATAGCCGTGCGGCCAGCGATTGACCGTGATGGCAGTGATGTCGCGCGCCGCATCGAAGCCCGTGCCGGCCAGCATGCGCGACAGCTGGTCGCGAATCTTTTCCTCAAAGGTTTCGAACGGCGTTTGCAGCAACTCGTAGCGCCCGGCACGATGCTGGTCGCGCTCCGGCAATCCCGGCGAAACCGGCACGCGCACGAGAAACAGCAATATCGGGTCGTCGGGCGAGCGCACGCTTTTGTAGGCGCCGACATCGACGGGCCAATTGAGTTGCACGGAAGGAAAATAGCTTCCAGGTGCGGAGATGCTGCGGATACCCAGCTTGCGAAAGGATTGCCAGTTGCGCACCGCAACGCTGGTATATACGAGCGGGATTTTGACGAGCTGATGGAGGGCGGCCTTCTGGGTTTCCGGCAGTTCCGGGCACAGATAGGGGATCATCATGTTCCAGCTCGCCAGCACGCAATTGGCGGCATGGACGCGATAGACGTCGCCGCCGCGGGCGTAGGCGACTTCCACGCCGCGCGAGCTGTTCGGATCGCCGATATTGCGCACGCCCACGACGGTGCTGGAGAGCCGTATGGCGATCCGCGCGCCCGCGCGATTGAGCGCGGCATAATTCGCGCGCGCGGTCACCACGTCCGCGACAGTCTTGCCCGGCATCGCTTCGGGAATGAGATCGCGTATCAGGAGACGCGCGATGGTCGCGTTGCCGTCGGGAAAATGAAACGTGGGCAGATCGTCGTTGTCTTCGTATCCCGCAGCCGTGTTGCCCATGCGCGACGTGGAGCCTGACGCAAGTTTCAGCCCCTTGAACCCCGGAAGACCGAAACCCCAACAATCGAGTGCGGGTTCGGCATCGATTCCCACACCCCATTCGTCATGCGTGATGGTCTGATAGAATTTGAGCGCGATGGAATCGATTTTGACGACTTTCGAGAGATAGTCGCTGTAGCTCATGCGCGAGAGCTTGTCTTTCTTCTGGTCCGAGGTGAGACCGGGAAAATAATCCGACTCGCCTTCCTCGACGCGCAGGATGCCGGCGCGCGTCTCTGCCGACAGTGGACATTTCTCCAGAAAATCCTTCCAGGAAATTTTCCCGTCCTCACCACGCGAACGTCCGACCACGAGCCGATCCTGTCCGAATGTCTCCCTGTCGAAGAAAGTCGAACGCGCGAGGCCCTTATAGAGTTCGGGATGCTCGCATTGCTTCTTGAGCGCCGCCGGATCGATGCCCAGATGGGTCAGGAGGCCCGCGGCGACCGCGCTGTAGGGGCGCGGGCTATCGATCAGTTCGGTTCCGCCATTGAGCAATTCGAGCCGACCGCCCAGATGATATTCGTTGCGTTTGGCGTGACCGCCGAAATCGTCGTGATTGTCGAGAATGAGAATGCGCGCATTGGGCTTCGCCTGGCGGAAGAAATAGGCAGCCGACAAGCCGCTGATCCCCGCGCCGACCACGACAAGATCGTAGACGGTCTTCGCGTCTTCCGGCGTCTTCGCGCTTTTCCAGAATGTGCCGTCACGCAGGCTGTGCGCCGTCTCGAACGATCCGGGATGGCTGCCGCGCAGGCCGTGAAGCTCCGGCGGATAGTAACCGGGCTGATCCTGCGGCAGCGGCACGGACGCCTGCGCCGTACCCGAACCGGCGAGCGAAATGGCTGCGGTGCCGATCGCCACGCCGTTGAGAAAATCGCGCCGGTCGATGGCGCGGTCCATGCCGAGGGGATCGGTCGGCTTCTTTTGCTTGGTCATTAGAATGCTACTTTCATACGCAGTCTTGTTCTTCCGCAATTATGGCTCGCACCGCGTCGTGTGCATCGAATATCGGTGCACGATGAAGCACCGTATAGAGCTGTAGCTTGCCGTCTGGCTTCTGATAGTACCAAGCATAGACTCTGGAGGCGTCGAGTTTGCATTCGAGACTGAAGATGTGGACAACTCCTTCCCACATCTTTGTTCTCAGAAACATTTCACGCACGGGCACCGATTCGACGAAAACTGCTGAACCGTTGTATCTCGCTTCAACGGCCCGTTTCAGTTGGCTGACGGGAATTGCGTTCATTGCGTGTTGATCATGATGTGGCGCACCACCGTGTAATCCTCCAGCGCATACATGCTCAGATCCTTGCCGTAGCCGGATTGCTTGAGCCCGCCATGCGGCATTTCGTTGGTCAGCATGAAATGGCAATTGACCCAGGTGCAGCCGTAGCGCAGCCGCGACGCGGTCGAGAGTCCGCGTGAAATGTCTTTCGTCCACACCGATGAAGCGAGACCGTAATCGGAATCGTTGGCCCAGCCGACCGCCTGATCGACATCGGAAAAGCGCGTGACAGACA
>JBEKLK010000313.1:0-4299 GCA_050010235.1 Rhizomicrobium sp. | reverse complement strand
CGTGCTGGAGATCGTGGCGACCGAACAGCAGAACGGCACGCTGGAAGGCGTGATCGTGCAGTTCGGCGGGCAGACACCCCTCAAGCTCGCCAACATGCTCGTGGAAAACGGCGTGCCGATCCTGGGCACCACGGCGGATGCCATCGATCTCGCCGAAGACCGCAAGCGTTTCCAGGTGCTGCTCAACAAGATCGACCTGAAGCAGCCGCGCAATGCCACTGCGCTGACGCCGGACGAAGCGGTCGCGGCCGCGGCCGAGATCGGCTATCCGGTCATCCTGCGTCCCTCTTATGTGCTGGGCGGACGCGGCATGGTGGTGGTGGGCGACGAAGCGCAGCTCAAGGCGACGTTGCAGTCCGGCGAATTGTTCCGCATCTCCGGCGACAATCCCGTGCTGATCGACGGCTTCCTGCATCACGCCATCGAAATCGACGTGGACGCCATCGGCGACGGCACGGGCGACGTGTTCATCGCCGGCATCATGGAGCATATCGAGGAAGCGGGCGTGCATTCCGGCGACTCGGCGTGCGCCATCCCGCCCCATTCGCTGAAGCCCGCCACCATCGCGGAGATCGAACGCCAGACGGTCGAGCTTGCCCGCGCGCTGAACGTCCGTGGACTGATGAATGTGCAATATGCCGTGCAGGGCGCGGATATCTTCGTGCTGGAAGTCAATCCGCGCGCGAGCCGCACGGTGCCGTTCGTGGCCAAAGCCATCGGCCTGCCGGTGGCCGCACTGGCCGCCCGCGTGATGGCGGGCGAAACGCTGGCCTCGCTGAAGCTCAAGAAGCCCAACATCAAGCACATCGCGGTGAAGGAAGCGGTGCTGCCTTTCGCTCGCTTCCCCGGCGTCGACACGATCCTCGGGCCCGAAATGCGCTCGACCGGCGAAGTGATGGGGCTCGACGTCAATTTCGGCCGCGCCTTCGCCAAGAGCCAGATCGGCGCGGGCGCCAAGCTGCCGCTGAGCGGCACCGTGTTCATTTCCGTGAAGGAGACCGACAAGGAATTCGCCGTCGAGCCGGCGCAGCAATTGCTCGCGATGGGTTTCTCGATCATCGCCACGCGCGGCACGGCGAAATACCTCCAGGCCGCGGGCCTCGAAGTGCGCGTCGTCAACAAGGTGCTGGAAGGCCGGCCGCACATCGTCGATGCGCTGAAGAACACGGAGGTGCAGCTGGTGTTCAATACCACGGAAGGCGCGCAGGCGCTGGCGGATTCGCTCTCCATCCGGCGCACGGCGCTGCAGATGAAAGTTCCCTATTACACCACGATGGCCGGTGCGGCGGCTGCAACCCAGGCCATCGCCGCGCTGCGGGAGGGCTCTCTTGAAGTTGCGCCCCTCCAGTCATACAGTTTCTAGGCATTCGCCGGACAAAGGACGAAAAAGTCTAGGCGGAACAGGCACTTATAAAAAAGGGACGGGACTTCCGCAATCGGCCGCGCCGGGAGGCAGGCCGGCGGGAGTCTATTCTCTATCGGCAGGACTGAGATGGAACGCATACCCATGACGGCCGCGGGCCTTAAGGCCCTCGAGGAAGAAGCCAATCATTTGAAGTCGGTGGAGCGCCACGCGGTCGTCAAGATGATCGCGGAAGCGCGCGCGCATGGCGACCTTTCGGAGAACGCGGAATATCACGCGGCGAAGGAACGCCAGGCCTTCATCGAAGGCCGGGTGATGGAGCTGGAAGACAAGATCGGCCGCGCCGACGTGATCGACATTTCCAAGCTCTCGGGCACGACCGTGAAATTCGGCGCGACCGTGACCCTGGTCGACGAAGATTCCAACGCCAAGACGAAATATCAACTGGTCGGCGATCTCGAAGCGGACGCCAAGAAGGGCCGCATCTCCATCTCGTCGCCCATCGCGCGCGCACTGATCGGCAAGAGCAAAGGCGACACCGTGGAAGTCCTCTCGCCGGGGGGTGCGAGGTCGTACGAGATCTTGAAGGTGGAGTTCGTTTGAAAAACGGCGCGCGGGCATCCTGCCCGCATCACCGGCGACATTTGCACAAATGCGGGCGAGGACGCCCGCGCTCCGCTACAAGCACGCGCGCGCTCAGCGGCCCAGATGTTCGATCGCATATTGCGCAATCGCCTGCCCGAACCAGGGGACGGTGACGATCAACGCCGAGGCGCCCACGCGCACCAGCGTGGATTGATCGAAAGGCCATTCCGGCGCATCGGCGATGCGTTTCTCAAAGGCAAGAATCCCATGCATGCGCGCCGCGGCGCTCCCCTCTTCGTGCAGTGTCGCGCGCATGGCCTCGATCTGGCAGCGAACGTGCTCGATCTCCGCTTCCTTCCTGGCGCAAATCAGGCGATGGATACGCATCATGACACTGACGAACATCCCGAGGCCCATCGCAGCGCAGCTGACAATCAAGGCGATCGTGAGCCAATTGAGATCGCCCCCCACGAAGAAGAGGCATGCGACGGCACTGACGACAAACCAGATCAAGGCGCTGCGTGCGGCGGAACGCCCCAAAACGGCCAGTGTATTGATTCGCAGGAGATCGATCTTGAGTTCTGCCTCAAGAAGTGTTGCAAAATCCCGATTGGCGACTCTCGTCTGTTCGACACCGCGCACGAACAGAACGCTCAGCAATGTCGTCGCGCAGGCAAACCATGCAAACAGGCCGGGCATCATGGGATGGCCTTCTCCGGTTTCGCCCACCCAGACAGCCACGCTGATCGCGATTCCCAGAACAACGCCAATGAACGTGGCGCGACCCAATTTTGCACCGATCGCAATGGACCCGGTCATGATCGCGGCGCTCGCAGGCCCGCCCGTCAAAATCTTGGCCCAGGCCGGCGCGTCCCGAGCTTCGCGCACTCTGGCATAGCGCTGCATGCCGAGCGCGGCGCAGCACAGAAGCGACAGGACGAAAGCCGGCCACCCGGCCTGTGTGAATTCGAACCCGTGAGCCGTTCGCTCGATCGTTGCGACGTGCTGAAGCGCAGCGATGGCCAGGAAAGCTCCGAACAGAACGGCAAATATGATCGCGGTGGTGCCGATGATTCCCAGCGGAGAGCGCAGATAGAGTTGCAGCTCGAACGGAACGCGCGATTTTGAGTTCGATCCTGCGATATCGGGTAAGGCGTCCTGCATGGAGCCCAGCATCGCGCCGATCTCCAAGTCTGTCGAGCGCGTCGAGGCGGCGTCTGCCATCGAGGCCGGCGACGGGAAAATAAGGTGACAGAGACAACGTTCCCCGCCCGCTATGTTGTCTCATGCCGCGAAGGGGAACATTGCTACTGTCACCGTGTTGCAATCGATGCGAGCTGTAATACCTTAGTGCTCTGACATGCATTGGGAATTACAGCTCATGTCACTTTATCCCCGGATCTGGAAATGAATGAGGCCAAAGCGTTCAGGTCTTTCGGAATCAAGCCTAAGCTCGGACATGGCTGAGGATTTCGTCCACGACGCCGGCAAGCGGCTTGGTTGCATCTATGACGATGCCGCTACCGGGTGTGTCTTCTTTCGTGGCGTGTAAACGCAGGATGAGTTCCCGCTCGCTCTTGTGCTTGCCCCAGTCATCGTCGGGACGGCTGTCGAGCCGTTCATTAAGCGTCTCTGCATCGACGTCCAGGATGAAAACTTCGTCGAAAAGATCTATGAACTGCCTGAAATTTCTGGAACCGCCGCAGAAGAACGTGGCTGCGTCGTCCCGATTTGCGGCCAAGCTCCTTACTTTTTCCACATCCCAAATATGATGTTCATGGGAACGGCCTTCGGTTTTCTCGCCGGTCGTCGGGTCTCCCTGATAGGCCAGTTCCCGATCGCCATTGATGGCTGCGTAACCGCGTCGGCGCAGCTCCTGGCAGACCGAGGTTTTGCCCGTGCCGGAGACTCCCTCGATCAGATAATTTCTCTTACCCATTGTCCTTTTCCCGAACGGCCGAGCGAAACCGATGACCGAACCGGCAATGCCGAAATCGCACGCGCTTGCGGGCCAGCATCAGCGAGCCCACGCGCGACAAAAGATGCGTCAGCGCCAGCGCAAAAACGAAGGAGTAAAGGATCAGAATATGATCGAACGCGCGCATCGACGATTCCCCGCCCGCATTATACGAAACATTCCGGTGTCACGGTGACGCGAGTTACAATACCTCAGCGCCCGGGACTGCATTCGGAATTATAGCCATGTCACCGTATTGCCCACCCGCCCCTTGAGGGCGGGTCGAAAAATTCGAAGCGCAGCGAAGAATTTTTCGGGGCGGGGTGATGTCGATGCAGCACCCCGCCCCGAAATTCTCTTTTCGCTGTCGCTCAAAGACAATTTCGACCCGCCC
>JBEKLK010000312.1:0-4299 GCA_050010235.1 Rhizomicrobium sp. | reverse complement strand
GACTTTCGATCTCACGCCGGAGGCGACGCGGTGGCTCGGCCAGAAGGGCTACGACGATTCCTTCGGTGCGCGCCCGCTCGCGCGTGTGATCCAGGATCACATCAAGAAGCCGCTCGCCGACGAAATCCTGTTCGGCAAGCTCAAGGGCGGCGGCACGGTGCGCGTTCTGCTCGACCGCGACGCCGACAAGCTCGTCTTCGAGTTCATCACCGACAACGATGTGCGCCCCAAGGCCCTGCCTCCGCCGAAAAAGCCGAAAGCCGAAGAGAGCGTTTAGAGATCGTAACGGATCGGGTCTTCGTATCTTCCCTCAATAGGCGGGTGGACCAGCTGGCATGAGCGAACACGCTTCTTCCATCGCTGCCGCGCAGAAATGTCTCGACGATTTCATCGCGGCATTCAATGCGCGCGATCTTGCGGCATGGGAGAAGACATTCAATTTCCCGAGCGTGCGCCTCGCATCGAATACGCTTGTCGTCATCGACAAGCCCGGTTGGCACCCGGCCGACACCTTCACCCGCGGTGCGCTGAAAGACTGGCATCATTCGGCCTGGGAACGGCGCGAAGTGATTCATGCCGGCGCGGAGAAGGTACATTTCGATACGCGCTTCGTCCGCTACCGCGCGGACGGCAGCGTCATCGGCCATTTCGATTCGATCTATGTGGTGACGAACGAGAACGGCCACTGGGGCGTCAAAGCACGCTCCAGTTTCGCGCCGTAATGCTTAAGTGAAATCTATTCGTTCTTCGAGGCCGCGATGATGCGCCGGGCGCGGCGCTCCTCGCGTGTATGGTTGATAGCCAGGACCGCATGCAGCACGCCGATCGCCCAAAGCAGAAATCCGACATGATGGAAGATAATCGTGATCCAGAAGATGATCGACAGAATGTAGAGGATGAAATTGAACAGTGCCGAGATCGGCTTGCCTTCGAAAAGGAGCGCGAGCGGCGAACAGAAAAAAGCGAGCAGATAGATCATCGTGTGAAAGTCCGAGTCTCGCTGGTAGAATTAGTGCGCGGATGGTCCGGCGACAAGGGCGGTCGTGTTCAAATCCCGCGAAAACGCGCTTTTCCATCGGAGCGCGGGCATCCTGCCCGCATGTGGCCCTTCGGAGGCGATAAGCGGGCGGGACGCCTGCGCTCCGAATCAAAGCGGCGCGCCATAGTGCTGCACCGTGGGAAACGGCTCGTAGAAATGGTGCAGCGCCGCCCGCCATTCCTCGTAGCGCGGCGATTGCCGGAAGCCGACCGTGTGGGCCTCGACCGAGCCCCACCAGACCAGCAGCAGGTAGCGGTCCGTCGTCTCCACGCAGGGGCGGATCTCCATCTTCTGGAATCCAGGCGTCGCCTCGATCAGCGGCCGGGCCTTTTCCATCGCCGCTTCGAATTCGCGCGACTTGCCTTTACGGATGTTGAGAATCGCGTGTTCCAGGATCATAGCGCGGCCCGGATTTTGGCCGCGACGGGCTCAAGCGTTTTGGCGTCGACCATGGCGCGGCCATGCAGCTTGAGATCGAGCCCGCCCGCGCGTGGCAGCACATGGAAGTGGATGTGCGGAATGCTCTGGCCTGCGGCCGCACCGTTGAGCTGGATGAGCATCACGCCGGGACAATCCAGCCCTTTTTTCACAGCCTTTGCGATCTTCTGCGTGGTCTTGATCAGCGCCGCGGCGCCATCGGACGATAGATCGAGAATACCCTCGGCCGGTTCCTTGGTGATGACAAGCGTGTGGCCTTCGGTGGACGGCATGATGTCCATCAGCGCAAGCGTGAGATCGTCTTCGTAGACCGCCACTTTCGGCAATTCGCCGCGCAGGATTCTCGCGAAGATATTGTTGGGGTCGTAGGCCATGGAATGGGCTCCGCTTGCGATGGCCAAAGCCTAAGGATGCGCGGGCCGCGAGCGCAAGAGGTGAATTCAAACCTTCTTGAAGGGCCCGTGTTCGGTGAGCACTTCGATCTGTTCGGCGACGGCTTCGCGCTCACGGGCGAGATAGTCGGCCACGGCGCGGCGCAGGCCTGTATGGGCGATGTAGTGTGCGCTGTAAGTGGGCGTCGGCATGTAGCCGCGCAGGAGCTTGTGCTCGCCCTGCGCGCCGGCCTCGACCTTTCGCAGCTTCTTCGCGATGGCGAATTCGATTGCTTGGTAGTAGCAGGTCTCGAAATGCAGGAAGGGCACGAACTCGGTGCAGCCCCAATTGCGGCCATAAAGTACGCCGCCGCCGGAGAAATTGAGCGCGCCGGCGATTGCGCGACCGTTGAGTTTCGCGATGATCAGCAAAATCTGCCCGGGCATGGTCGCCCCCACGCGGCTGAAGAAGTCGCGCGTGAGATAGGGGTGGCCCCATTTGCGTCCGCCGGTGTCCATGTAGAATTCGAAGAACTTGTCCCAATGCGCTTCGGTGATATCGGAACCCGTCAGCCAGTCGAATTCGACTCCGGCATCTCGGACCGACTGACGTTCTTTCCGCAAATTCTTGCGCTTGGAAGACGACAACTCCGCCAGGAATTCGTCGAAATTCCCATAGCCGCGATTTTCCCAATGGAATTGCTGGTCGTTGCGCTGGAGATAACCCGCGGCGCCCGCGGTATTCCATTCGTCTTCGGTCATGAAGGTAATGTGCAGCGACGATGCGCCCAGTTCCTTCACGGCCGACGCACCCGCGGCCATCAGCATGTTGCGTGCTTCGTTTTCGTCGATACCGGCTGCGATCAGAAACCTGCGGCCCGTGACGGGCGTGAAGGGCACGCAGGCCTGCAGCTTCGGATAATAGCTGCCGCCCGCGCGCTCGAATGCCTCGGCCCAGCCGTGATCGAAAACATATTCGCCTTGCGAATGATCCTTGAGGTAGAGCGGCAGCAGGCCTGCGATACGATCGCCGTGCTCGACCACGAGATGGCAAGCCTGCCAGCCCGCGTGGGGTGCCGCCGAGCCCGATCGCTCGGCGGCGGCAAAGAATTCGTAGCGCGTGAACGGATGCGGGTCGTCCAAGCCTTCCGGGTTGGCGCAGGCGTTCCATGCCGCGGCGCCGATCGCCGACGCAGGGCCCGCCAGGCGCGCCGTGAGGGAAGGCTTCGTCACGCGAGTTCGAACACCGCCTCGACTTCGGTCGCGACATTGCGGGGCAGGGAACTCGCGCCGACCGCTGCACGCGCATGCTTGCCTGCGTCGCCGAGCACCTCAACGATCAGGTTGGATGCTCCGTTGGCGACTTCGGGCTGCTGGGTGTATCCGGGCACGGCATTCACGAACACGGTCAGTTTCACACAGCGTTTGACCCGGTCGAGATTGCCGTCGCACGCGACTTTCAGTTGCGCGAGCACATTGACGGCGCAAAGTCGCGCCGCCGCATTGCCGTCTTCCTGCGTGAGTTCCTTGCCGACCGTGCCCACATATTTGAGGCCGTCAGCGGCCATCGGCACCTGACCCGAAATGAAAACTTGCTTGCCCGAGATCACAAAGGGCACATAGCTCGCGACGGGTGCGGGCGGGGTGGGCAGAACAATGCCCAATTCGTTGAGGCGGGTGTCGATTTTTCCGGCCATATGTCATCTCCTGGATCGGCTTCAACCTAGTCGGCCTTGGCCTGTTGCGCGAGGGGCTCCCGCGTCGCGGTGCGAACCGCTATAGAGAACCATGACCAAAAGGCTCGACGCCGACGATCCTTGTCCCGTGCGCGACGGCTATGCGATGCCTGCGGAGTGGGAGCCGCACGAACGTACCTGGATGTGTTGGCCCTGCCGCATGGACGTCTGGGGCGGTCCAGAAGGGTTGTTGCGCGCCAAGCAGGCTTATGCGCGGGTGGCACGCGCGGTCTCATCCTTCGAGCCGGTGACAATGGCGGTGCGTCCGCCGGACGGGCCGGAGGCCCGACTCGCGACGGCGGGCAAGGTCCAGATCTTGGATGTGGCGCTCGACGATTCCTGGGCCCGTGATATCGGCCCCACCTTCCTCCTCGGGCCCAATGGCGCGCGCGCGGGCGTGGCGTGGCAATTCAATGCCTGGGGAAACAAATATCATCCGTACACGGAAGATGCGGCATTTGCGGAACGTGTGCTGAAGGCGGCCGATGTGCGCCGTTATTCCGCGCCGCTCGTCTGCGAAGGCGGCGCCATTCACGCGGACGGCGAAGGCACCTTGATTACGACCGAGCAATGTCTGCTCAATACGAACCGAAATGCGAACCTGGATCGTCAGCAGGTCGAGGAGCGCCTCGCGCTGTTTACGGGATCGAGCCGTGTGATTTGGTTGGGCGAAGGATTTTCGGACGACGAAACCGACGGGCATGTCGACAACATC
>JBEKLK010000311.1:0-4332 GCA_050010235.1 Rhizomicrobium sp. | reverse complement strand
TCCTCTCTCGGCGGCACGATTGCTGCCGCCGGGCAGTCTCGTCGTGTTGCGGGCGCGCGACGCGATTCGACGCGCGGCTCTGGCAGAGGCGCTCATGGGTGTCGCGCATCTGCGCGGACTCCGCGTGTCGATTGCGGGCGATCCGGAGCTTGCCGCACGCTGCGGCGCGGACGGCGCACATTTTCCGGAGGCACGTATTGCGGAAGTGGGGCATTGGCGGGCGCGTCATCCGCATTGGCTGATCACCTGTGCGGCACATTCGCTCAGTGCTTGCGCCCGCGCCGGCATCGCCCGGGCCGATGCGGCGTTTGTCGCGCCCATATTTGCTACCAAGAGCCACCCCGGCCGCCGGACCCTGGGGCCGTTCCGGGCGCGGTCGATCGCGCGCGCTTCGCCGATACCTGTCTACGCGTTGGGGGGGATCGATGACGAAAATGCCGGGCGGCTCGCCGATGGGCCCTTCGCGGGCATTGCGGCGGTCGAGGGACTGACTGCCGGCCTCGATCGTTAACCTCTTCCGCCATCAGGAGAATGGCGAGGCTGCGGGTTCCAAACGGTGCCGTTGCGCCGCCAGAACAGGACACGTATAAGCCCGCGCAGGGTGTCACTCGGCGGGGACGTCGAAGAAGGATGAACAGTCCGATGCGGGTTCTGACCGTCGTTTTATGCACCATGCTTCTCGCCGCCTGCGGGTCATCCAGCGATACGGCGGACATGAACACCGGCGCGACCGCTATTTCGAGCGAGGCTGGGCATGTCACGCTGGGCGTCAATTCCTATCTCTGGCACGCGTCCCTCGACACGCTGGCGTTCATGCCGCTCGCCTCGGCCGATCCGTTCGGCGGCGTCATCATCACCGATTGGTATTCGGCGCCGGAAAATCCCAACGAGCGCATGAAGGTGACGATTTACATCCTGGACCGCCGCCTGCGCGCGGACGGCATCAAGATCGCAGTCTTCCGCCAAACCCATTCGGCCGACGGCTGGATCGATGCCCAGGTCAACCCGGACACGTCGATTAAGCTTGAAGACGCCATCCTTACCCGCGCTCGCGAGCTTCGACTCGCGAGCGAAGGTGCTGGAAGTTAATCTCGACGCGCTGTAAGGCCTTGTGATCCGCGACCGCCGCCTGCAGCACCGGGCAGGCGGCGCGGATGGAGGCAGGGATGGCGCGCTACAACGCCAAAGAATCGGAAATTCACTGGCAGTCGGTCTGGGCTGACCGGCAGAGCTTTGTCGCGCGCAACGATTCCACGCGCCCGAAATGCTACGTGCTCGAGATGTTCCCCTATCCGTCGGGGCGCATTCATATCGGGCACGTTCGCAATTACACGATGGGCGACGTGATCGCGCGCTTCCGTCGCGCCCAGGGCTGCAACGTGTTGCATCCCATGGGGTGGGACGCATTCGGGCTGCCGGCCGAAAATGCAGCGCGCGAGAAAGGCGTCAATCCGCGCGAATGGACGAACGCCAACATCGCCGCCATGCGGGGGCAGCTCAAATTGATGGGACTTGCCATCGACTGGAGCCGCGAATTCGCCACCTGCGATCCGGAATATTACAAGCATCAGCAGAAACTGTTCGTGGATTTCTACAAGGCGGGTCTCGTCTATCGCGCGGAAGCGGATGTGAACTGGGACCCCGTCGATCAAACGGTGCTGGCCAACGAACAGGTGATCGAGGGGCGAGGCTGGCGTTCCGGCGCGCCGGTCGAGCGCCGCAAGCTCGCACAATGGTTCTTCAAGATCACCGCCTATAGCGACGATCTGCTCGACGCACTCGATCGCCTGGAACGGTGGCCGGAAAAAGTGCGGCTGATGCAGAAGAACTGGATCGGCCGGTCGGAAGGCATGCGCTTCGCATTCGATTTGTCGAACGGCGAGTCCGTCGAGGTGTTCTCCACGCGACCCGATACGTTGTTCGGCGCAAGCTTCGTCGCGCTGTCTCCCGATCATCCGCTCACGGAAAAGTTGGCAAGCCGCGATCCGAAGCTCGCCGCGTTCGTGGCCGAATGCCGGCGCGTCGGAACGGCCGAGGCCGCGATCGAAACCGCCGAGAAGATGGGCTACGAGACGGGACTGACGGCCGCGCACCCGTTCGATCCCGCGTGGCAGCTGCCGGTCTATGTCGCGAATTTCGTGCTGATGGCCTATGGCACCGGCGCCATTTTCGGCTGTCCGGCGCATGACCAGCGCGATCTCGATTTCGCGCGCAAATATCGTTTGTCGGTCGTACCGGTGGTCGTCCCTCAGGGTGTCGACGCAAAGACTTTCAAGGTTGGCGACGAGGCTTATGTCGGTCCCGGTCTCTTGGCCAATTCGCGGTTTCTCGACGGTCTCGATGTGGCAGCCGCCAAGGCGGAAGTTGCCAAACGTCTCGAAGCAGCCGGCCGAGGCCAGCGCACGGTGAATTATCGTCTGCGCGATTGGCTGGTGTCGCGCCAGCGCCCATGGGGCTGTCCGATTCCGATGATTCATTGCGGCGTTTGCGGGATTGTGCCGGTCGAGGATCGCGATTTGCCGGTCAAGCTGCCGGAAGACCTGATCTTCAACACGACCGGCAATCCGCTCGATCATCACGCGACGTGGAAGAACGTGCCGTGCCCATCCTGCGGCAAACCTGCGCGCCGCGATACGGACACGCTCGATACTTTTGTCGACTCGTCATGGTATTTCGCGCGTTTCTGCGACAACACGGCCGAAGTGCCGGTCAACCGCGCGGCTGCGGATTATTGGCTGCCGGTCGATCAGTATATTGGCGGCATCGAGCACGCGATTCTGCATCTGCTCTACGCACGGTTCTTTACGCGTGGCCTGCGCAAGCTGGGATACACGGGCATCGACGAACCTTTTGCGGGGCTGTTCACGCAAGGGATGGTCTGTCTCGAAACCTATCGCGGTCACAATGACGGCGCATGGTATTCGCCGGACGAAGTCGAAATTCGCGACGGTGAGGCATTTCTCAAGGGCACGGACGTGCCGGTCGAGATCGGTCCCGCCGAAAAGATGTCGAAGTCGAAAAAGAACGTGATCGCGCCGGAGCCGATCATCGACGCGTACGGTGCGGACACGATCCGCTGGTTCATGCTGTCCGACACGCCGCCCGAGCGCGATATCGACTGGACCGAAACGGGCGCCGAAGGCTGCTGGCGCTTCGTTCAGCGCGTGTACCGTCTCGTCACGGAAGCGGGCGAATTGCCACCGCCGGGCACGCCTGTTGGCGAAGCTGCGGGCGCTGCCCTCGAACTTCGCCGCGCCACCCATCGCGCGATTGCCGCGGTCACGGAGGATCTGGAGGCGTTGCGCTTCAATCGCGCCGTCGCCCGAATCTATGAGCTTGCAAACGCCATCACGGCATCGGACGCTGCCGTTCCGGGCGCCGTCAGGCGCGAAGCGCTGGAGACGCTGGTGTTGTTGACGGGACCGATGATGCCGCATCTGGCCGAGACTTGCTGGAATTCGTTGGGCCATAGCGATCTCGTGGTCGATACGCCGTGGCCGAAGGCCGACTCTGCGCTCGTGCATTCCGACATGGTCACCATCGCGGTGCAGGTGAACGGCAAGCGCCGTGGCGAAATCACGATTGCGCGCGGCGCGGAACAAAAATCTGTCGAAGCGGCCGCCTTGGCGCTCGACGGCGTCGTTCGTGCGCTGGACGGAAAACCTCCGCGCCGGGTGATCGTCGTGCCTGAGCGCATCGTGAACGTTGTCGCATGAGCGGGCGTCTCCTTGGGGCTGTCTGTGCCGTCGCATTGTCGCTGGCGCTCGGCGGCTGTGGTTTTCATGCTCTCTATGCCGATTACGGACCCGATCGAAACAGCCAGCAGATTTTCCACACGATCTATGTGGAGCCCATCGACGGCGAAGTTGCCGGCTACGAAATGCGAAATGCGTTGATCGATCTGCTTCACGGCGTCAACAGGCCGGAAGATGCCCAGTACCGGCTTACGATTTCGATCCGGCAACTGGTTCAAAGCATTGCGATCGAGAACAATGCGTCGATCACGCGCTACAATTACAGCCTCTATGCCAACTACGAGTTGACCGATCGAAAGACGGGAAAGTCGATCCTCAAGGGCAGCGAAAACACCATATCGCCCTATGATGTGGTGGCCTCGCCTTACGCCACGGAAGTCGCCGAACACGGCGCGCAAAAGAGCGGCGCACATGACATCGCAAGTCGCATCCAGGTCAGGCTGGCAGTGTATTTCACCGACAACGCACCCCGGAAATGAACGTCAAATCGGCCGATGCGGATCGCTATGTCGCGCGGCCGCCGGCCGGGCTCGTCGCTGCTCTCGTCTACGGCCCCGACCAGGGTCTTGTGCGCGAG
>JBEKLK010000310.1:0-4397 GCA_050010235.1 Rhizomicrobium sp. | reverse complement strand
CCTCGTCGCCGACCCACGACAGGACCGACGGCGCAACGGCCACCGCAAGCTTTTCAAGCAACGGAATCAGGAACGCCCACATTGTCTTCTCCAAGAATTGTGCGTCGCCAACGAACGCGGAGGACAGCGGCCGCGCCGCCATCCTCCGGCCCGGTCGCGCCTATGAGTTCGCGGCCAGCGCAGCCATCGCACCGAGCTGGGTTTGCGCGGCGGCGACAACCTGCCCCGCCGCGGCGACGGCCGTGCTTTGCGCGATCGTCTTGCCCTGCGTTTCGACTTTCTCGACGAGATTGTCCGCCACCTGGCCGATCGTCTCATCCGACGGCAGGCCGCCGGACAACAACTGGACGGCGTCCTCAACCAGATCCTCGCCGAAGGTTTCGAGCGCGGCCACGACATCGCTCTCGATCACGGGCTCGACATCCTGGATGACGGCTTCGATGCCGCCTTCGACCGCCGACCACTCCGCCGCGGCCCAAACCTTCAATTGCGCCCAAGCTTGCGCGAAGGCACTCGCCGCCGGAACGGGCGACGCGATGTTGCCATCTGTCATTTCGACTTCTCCCGATTTGATGAGACACAGAATCGCGTCGCATCGTGGAGAGGTCCCGCGGCCACACGCTCAAATCAGGAGATTAAAAGCGCATGCCGATGCAGAACCGCTCCACGATAGGGCGCGGGAGATTTCGCCTCGCCCCCAGTTAAGGGAGAGGCCGACGACGCGAAGCGTCGGCGGGTAAGGGAGACTTTCCAGAATGAGCAGGCGTTGCCGCCCCCTCACCCTGCCCTCTCCCCCTGCGGGGGCGAGGGGAACTAAATCAGCGTTTCGAGATAATCCGCCTCCGCGTTGCGGCGCATAGGATAGGCATCCCCGAAATTACGCAGTTCATAGACCGTGCCCGGCCAGTCGAGCTTGGCCACGCAATCCCAAAACTTTGGGCAGCGCTGCCACGGCGTTCCATACTGAAACGTCACGCTCGCAATGACGGTTTGCGCGCGCGCCGGAAGTTCCTCGAACGGAGTTTTCGCGTCGGCGAAATAACGCGCGCTGAGAGATAGAACGATCGGTGCGCGCACGGCTGCGTCGAGTGTGTCCGCCTGTGCCTCGGTGACGATGAGGGCGCGAGCCGTCAGCGCCGCCGCGGCGTCCGCCTTCCGCAATCCCACATAGGGACGCAGAAGCGCCTGTAGGTCTATCGGCAACGTGTCGAATGTCGCGCTGCCGAGGCGGCCGAGATCGACACCGTCCGCAATCGTCACGCCCGAATCCGATCCGCATTCGTCGGGCACATAGCCGGACAGGCGATGACCCTCGAGCGTCGAGATGAAATCCCAATCGATCATGTGGGCCTCACGAAGTCGGCGGGGTCGGGCTGTAGTCGACGGTCATCTGCTGGCAGCCGATGGAATTCACGCCGGCCGCATTGTTCTGGCCCGTCACCAGACAGGTGACGGCCGCCGCCAGATTGAGAGCCCCGACGCCGGATTTCACGACGGTGATGGTGTCGTCGATATAGACGGCGCGGAAACTCTGGCTCGATTGCGAAACCCAGACGCTTTCGATCTCGATGCTGAAGAAGCCGCTCGTGGCGGTCGATCCCGTGTTCTGAATCGTCATCGAGCCGCCGAGCTTGCCGATGATCGTTCCCGCGGCGTTGATGGGGCCGCTGGCCCGTATCGTGATCTTGCCGCTGTTCCAGGTGTTCGCGGGCATATTGTACATCTGCAGCGTGTGCTGCGCGGTATCGTCGGCCGTGTAGGCGATGGTGCCGACCGCATAAAGCGTTCCGGGCTGGTTGGGATAGACGAGCCCGGTCCCGATCCCGTTGTTCGCGAAGTTCAGATTGCCGCTGGTTTTGTTGACGCCGAGCGTCCAATCGCCGCCATAGTTGTTGAAGACGCGAATATTGTTTCCGACGTTGGAGAATGCGTTGTAGGCGTGGGTTAGGCTCCAGGAACGCAAATTGTTGAGCGAGCCGTCATTGCTCTCGACCGTGCCCTGCCCGTCGATTGCCACGTGAACCTGCGCGCCAAGCCCGACCGATGAGGCCGAACTGGTAAAGGGAAGCTGCGCGCGGTTCTGGACGATCGGAAGGTTGATTGCGCCGCTGTTGCTGAGGATCAGGCCGGAGATCTGATTTCCATAGGAAGGCGCGCCGATGCTGGCCTGACAAGCCACACCAGTCAGCGCGATATCGATTATGGGTGCCGCGCTGAGCGTTAACACACCCGCGCCGGGATTGAGGGCCGTGATTAGCGTGCCCGTCAGATTGACGCGAATGCCTCTGCCGTAAGCGTGCTGACCCACAACCAGGTTGGCGAAGGACGAAACGTTGGTAAGTGCCGAATTGTCGAAGGTGATCGACTCGCCGACGTTGCCGGGACCAGTCGCCACATTGCTCATCACAACGGAATAGGGGCCGGTGCCGGAGATAGATTCCACAATCGTCCCAGTCGGCACATCGGCGACGTTTACCGCGTGTCCGGCCAGCAATCCCGTGACGTTCGCGACATTGGTTAGGGTGTTGGACGAGGCTGTCGTCGTTCCTGTTGTCGTCAGGCTAAATACCGGAAGCAGGTTCGCGGTAAACGAATAGTAAGGCGCACTATCCATTGCGAGGATGTTTGCCTTGCTGGTTTCGATGGCCGTGAAATAATTGTTGCGGGCAAAGCACGGCCCAAAAGCATTACTGACGCCGCCTGTCGGATCGTCGCACAGCACCAGCGCGCTTCCGGCCGGCTCGAACGTGAAGGTCGCCCCGCTCGAATTGCCGATCGTCGCATTGTTCAACGTGACGGTCGTCGCCCCGACGCTTTGCACGTAGGTGTTCGTCAGAACATTGTCGCCATAGGTGATCGTGTTGCCTGTGGCATTGTCGACGCCGATGCAGATGTTGCCGGCCTTGACGCCGGCCGGAACCCCGCCGGAGAACGTGATGGTAATTGTCTCATCAGACGTGCCGGTTCCAGTGACGGGCGCTGGCTGGAAACAGAACAGGCCGTTCAGCGTGTTCGTGTCGGCCGAACTGAAGACGGCGCCGTGGCCATTGCGGATATTGACACGAAGGCCTTCGATCAATCCGAGCGAGGTGTCGCCATGGCCGTTCGGTGTGCCGCCAAAATTTACGCCGCAACCGGTCCACGCAGACATGCTCGCTTTTCCGTCCGCGACAGAGCCATACTGGTTTTGCTGATTGATATAAACGTTGATGTAGCGGTAGTGCTGATTGTTCGCGCCGCTATCGACTCCGGCTTGAAGGGTCGTGCTGCCGTCCCAATAATCGCACCACAAAAGGCAGTTCTGAATGATGACGTTCTCGGTGATGTCCCAATCGACGGACGTCTTGCGCCGGCCGTAATTCGCCACGCCGTTGCCGTCGATGGTCAGTTGCTGGAAGCCGCCGCCGGTCATTTTTGTGTTCGTGGCCGGGCCGGTCTGCTGCCAGAACACGGGATTTGATGTTCCCGCCGAAAGTCGCTGAAACGACGTGAGACTCTGGCCCACGCCAATGAACAGCAGCCCACTCACATTTTCGATCAGGATTTGATCGTTGAGGCCGGCAATACCGGCCGGACACAGAACGATCAAGCCACCCTTCGCCACGCAGTCCGAGACGATGTCTTGAACGGCCGCATCGTTCGCGATCGTGGCCTGGGTGACGCCGATCTGGAACTGGACGCCGTAACTTTCCGCTTCGACGATCTGCGCCAGCGGGACGGTCTTGATAAAATTCAGCGCCGTCGTGCCAATCGTGATCTGGCCGGCGGACAGCGGGAGCACGAAGGTCGCGCCGCCATTCACGTTCGCGCCAGGCAGCACGAAGACGATGATGTTGGCGAGAAGGGCGGCCGTGTTCGCGTCGGAGGCGCGTTGCAGGATCCAGGGCGTGGTCGTGCCGTTGGACTGCTGCGTCATGACATAAAGGCCGTTGTTCGCGGCCGCGGCCTCGTTCTTGACGAGGATGCGCATGCCGACTGTCGGCGAGACGCCGTCAATGGCCGGAAGGGCCGTGGTCGAGAGCCCAATCAGGACCTGGTTCGCGGCGTCATAATAATTGCTGGGCAGCGCGCCCGTCGTGGCGGTGCTCGCCGGCCCGCCGGACGCGTAATTGCCCTGGGCGATGGTCTTGAGCGCGCTGATTTGCCCCTGCAAGCCGCCTTCCGCGTATTGCGCGCGTCCCACTTCGTAAGCCAGTGCCGACGAGGTTTGCAGCAGGCTTGTCGACAGCGCCGCTTCTGCGCCTTCAGCGCGATTCATCTCCGCCGTGACGGCCGCGATGCGTGCCGCAGTTTCGACGGCGACGGCGCTGGTGATCGATGTCCCGAGCGCGGCCTCTGCCGCTTCCGCCCGGGTCGTTTCGGCGGAGACCGCCGCCGCGCGGGCAGTCGTCTCACTG
>JBEKLK010000309.1:0-4397 GCA_050010235.1 Rhizomicrobium sp. | reverse complement strand
CTCACCGACCTGGAGCGCGCGCAGGACATCGCCCGCCGCTATCGCTGCGAATTCATCGACCTTACCGACTTCCAGCTGCATCATGAGCTTTTCAAAAAGATTCCCGTCGAGCTGATGTTCCGCTACAAGTTTGTGCCGCTCGAAGAGACTCCCGACGGCCGCCTGGCCGTCGCCATCGCCGATCCCAGCCAACTGATGATGATCGACGAGATCAGCCTGCTGCTCAAGCAACGCATTCTCACCAAAGTCTCCACGCTGAAGCAGATCGACGACATTCTGAAGAAAACGGAACAGTCGCAGCGCGTTCTGGAAGAAGCCAGCGAGAGTTTCACGATCATCCGCGAGGACGAAGCCACGGGCGCGGAAGAAACTCTCACCATCGACAAGCTGACGGCCGCGGGCGACACCAGCCCCATCATTCGTCTGGTCGATACCACAATTTTCACCGCGCTGCAGCGGCGAGCCTCTGACATCCACATTGAGACCCGCGACGACTCCGTGTGCATCAAGTTCCGCATCGACGGCGTGCTCACCCAGGCCATGCCTCCAATCGGCAAAGAGCACCACTCTACAGTCATTTCGCGTATCAAGGTCATGAGCGAGCTCGATATCTCCGAGCGGCGCGTTCCGCAGGACGGCCGCTTCCGCGTGAAGTACAACGGCCGCGCCATCGACTTCCGCGTATCGATCATGCCGTCAATTCACGGCGAAGATGCCGTGCTCCGCGTGCTCGACAAAGAGTCGATGTCGGAAAAGTTCCGCACCCTTACCCTGAACGTTGTTGGGTTCGACGAGGATGACCTTCGCCGCTTCCGCCGCTATATCAAAGAACCGTACGGCATGGTGCTGGTCACTGGACCGACCGGAAGCGGCAAGACCACCACGCTTTACGCCGCCGTCAACGAGATCAAGACCGACGAAGACAAGATCATCACCATCGAAGATCCAGTCGAATATCAGCTGCGCGGGATCACTCAGATTCCGGTCAACGAGAAAAAAGGCCTGACCTTCGCCCGCGGATTGCGTTCCATCCTGCGCCATGATCCCGACAAAATCATGGTCGGCGAAATCCGCGACGCCGAAACCGCGCAGATCGCTATTCAGTCGGCGCTCACCGGCCACCTGGTGTTCACCACGGTCCACGCTAACAACGTGGTCGATGTGATCGGGCGTTTCCTGAACATGGGCGTCGAGCCTTACAACTTTGTTTCCGCTTTGAACTGCATCCTGGCGCAACGGCTGGTGCGCTTGATCTGCGAGTCCTGCCGCACCCCGGTGCATTACGCGCCGGATGTACTCGAAGCCAGCGGTCTGGACGCGGCGCAGTGGTCGAAAGTTCCGTTGTATGAAGGTCCGGGATGCATCGAGTGCGCCGGCACCGGCTTCCGCGGACGAACCGCAATTCATGAGTTGCTCGATCTGAGCGACCGCATCCGCGAAATGATTCTGGCCAAGCGGCCAACGTCAGAGATTCGCCGCGCCGCCCGCGACGAGGGGATGCGATTCCTGCGTGAGTCGGCGCTGGATAAAGTCCGGCTGGGCATGACCACGCTGAAAGAGATCAACAAGGTCACCTTCATCGAGGCCATGCGCTGAGAACTAAATTTCTGAAACCGAGTTCCGAAACCGAGTTCCTAAATAAGACTTGCGAAACCGTTACCGACGGAAATGCGCCATGATCAGCAGGACGCGGCTATGCTCGTTCGGGGCTGTGTCCGTTCGGTGCTTGCATTTCTTGGCGGCAAAGTTTTTCATTTGAAGATTAGGATGAAATCACGGGGCGTCGTCAGGAAATGAGTTTAGGTTCAGGCACATCCAAACCCAAGCTGGCCTGCGAAATCGCAGCCGACGGAATCATTGCCGGCCGGCTCGCCGATAAAGGCGGCCATGTCGAAGTCTGCGCCGCTCGTGCGCTAGCTCCGGGCAGCGTGGTTCCGGATCTGCTTGAGAATAACCTACGCCAGCGGGATGCGGTGCGCGCCGGAATTGAATCTGCTCTCAGCAGCGTGGCCGGGCGTTCGCGCGATATCATCGCCATCGTCCCCGATGCTGCGGTGCGCGTGGTGCTGGTGGAATTCGATTCCCTTCCCTCGGACGCCGAAGAGGCCCTTGGCGTGGTCCGCTTCCGCCTGAAAAAATCCCTGCCCTTCGATGTGGAGAAAGCCAAGGTCTCCTATCATGCGCAGAAGTATGCCGATGGCGTGCGCGTGGTGGCAGCGGTGGCCCTGGCGGGCGTGGTGGAAGATTACGAAGCAGTCTTTAACCAGGCGGGCTTTACTCCGGGAGTGGTGTTGCCTTCGATGCTTGCGGCGCTCGGCGCCGCCCAGGGCGTGCGCCCCACCCTGATCGTGAAAGTGGATGCCCACACCACCAGCATCGCCATTTTGAATGACGGTCAGTTGCAACTGTTCCGTACTCTCGAAAACACTCGTGGTATCACCATTACCGGTGAGCAGCTGGCCGAGGAGGTTTATCCCTCGGTCGTATTTTTCCAGGACACCTATCATCTGAACATCGAACATATCTACGTTGCGGGCGTGCCGGAATCGGGCAGCCTGGCGGCGGCTCTGCAAGTACAAACCGGAGCCGAAGTGGAGGAACTGGTCGCCTCGTCGCAGTTGGGGGCCAGCGCCAGCGGATCGGTCCCGAGCTGGCGGATGGCAGGAATCGTGGGAGCCCTGGTTTCCTAGACTGGTTTCGTAGGCCCTGGTTTTCGTTGGCTTTGGTTTCGCAATCCAATATGCGTGTTGATATCAATCTCGCCAGTCAGCCTTACCAGGACGCCCATGAATTCTGGATGCGCTGGGGCACGGCCCTGGCGGCCGCCTGTATTGTCTCCCTGGCATTGCTTGTGAGCACGGTCACCGGGTGGAGTAACGCGCGCCGCGACCGCACCACCATCGCCGACCTGCGGCAAAGAATTGCGCAGCGCGACCAGGTCCGCGTTCAGGCGGAAGACTTCCTCAATCGACCCGAAAACCGCACCACGCGCGACGAGTCCCAGGTCATCAATTCTCTGATCGAGCGCAAAGCCTTTTCCTGGACCCGCCTGCTCGAGGAGATGGAAAAGGTGATGCCTCCAGGCGTGCACCTGGTTTCCATCCAACCCAAGCTGGATGATGAGAACCAGCTAGCGGTGAAAATGACCGTGGCGGGTACGTCGCGCGACCGCGTCATCGAACTGGCGCATCGCATGGAAGAATCGCGCCACTTCACGCAGACTTCGATCGAAAGGGAGGGCCTCGCCCAAACCCAGGGTGGAGACGTGGTGCAGTTCGACATCGCTGCGATTTACGTTCCAGAACTGTTTACCGAGACCCCGCCGGCCGCGGCCAGCGCATCTTCCAAGAAAACGGCGCCTCCCAAAGTACCCGGCAAAGGGGCGAAACCCTGATGGCGGACCTGCGGAAAACACGCAAGAGCATTCAGACGGCCCTGTTCGTCATCCTGGGAGTGGACGTGCTTGCGGCCGTCGCATTCTTCTCTCCGCTGGTAGGCTCGGCGGAATCGCGCCTGTTCGAGATGCATACCCTGCAGGCGGAACTCACCACTAAGACGGCGCAAGTGGCGCCGCTGAAGGACCTGCCTCACAAGGTTGTGCTGGCGCGCCAGCAGATTTCCGATTTCTACGCCAAGCGCTTTCCCAGCCAGTACTCGCAGATCCTCTCCGACCTGGGCAAAGTGGCCGTCGCCGACGGTATCGTCATCGAGCAGGTGCAATACAAGGCCGGCGATCTGGGGCCCGGCGGCCTGCAACCGATCGAAATTGAGGCTAACTTCGCCGGCAATTACCGTTCCCTGGCGCACTTCATCAATGCGCTGGAGCGCGATAACACATTCTTCATCATCAGCAGCGTGGGCCTGGCAGGGGAGCAAACCGGCCCGGTCAAACTGAAAATGAAACTTGAAACTTATTTGAAGGCGGGACAGTGAAGCTGGGAACCGAAAACCGGAAGACGATGGCGTGGGCGCTGGGCCTGGGCGTCGTCGCGATTCTCGCCATCGTCTATGAAGTTGTTCCCTTTTTCATGGGGCCCAGCGTTACGCCGGCATCGGCCTCGCCGCTCGCCACGTCGTCCGCGTCCCGGGTCACGACCGCGCAGCGTGGAAAGAATGCGAGCAAGAAGATTCGCGCCGAGAATCTGGACCCAACGTTGCAATTGAAACTGCTGGCCTCGAGTGAGCAGATCACGTATGAAGGGTCGGGGAGAAATATTTTTGTGTCGCAGGCGGAAGCGATTCCGATACCACTGAAGAACGGCACAGCGGGTCCAGCGAAGGACGAGGCCCATATTTTTACTCCTCCGCCGGTTCCGCCTCCGGCGCCGATTCCGCTGAAGTTTTTCGGTTTCGCCAGCCGCCCGGGAGAAGCGAAAAAAATATTTCTCTCGAAAGAT
>JBEKLK010000308.1:0-4408 GCA_050010235.1 Rhizomicrobium sp. | reverse complement strand
GCCGCACGGACACCAATTCCGATGCGTTGCTGACCGCGCTGATCGCGCGCGCCAGCCGCGACATCTATTCCTATCTGCAGCGCCCCCTACTGCTGCCGCGCACCGTCACAGAGACTCGCGACGGCACGGGCGGAACGTCGATGATCCTGAAACAGTGGCCCGTGATCTCGGTCGCCTCGCTCGTCGTCGGCGACATCGCGATCCCACCGGCCGCTTCGGATTCCGGCACGGGTTACGTGGTGGAACAATGGGACGGCGCGCCGCCGGGCCGCCCCCAGGCGCTGTCGCTCAGAGGCCATGCATTCTGCCTCGGCGCGCAGACCGCGACGATCGTCTATCAAAGCGGCTATCAGGTGAGCGCGGAGCTGCAGACGGTTTCCGGCGGCACGGCCACGGTGAACGCGCCGTTCGGTGCCTGGGCATCCGACATGGGCGTGATCTATGCGGACGGCGCTGCGTTGACGCCGGTCGCGAGTTCGCCCGCGGTCGGGCAATACGCACTTGGCGCCGCAGCAGGCAGCTATGACTTCAATGCCGGCGACGACGGCGCCTCCGTTCTGATCTCCTACGGTTTCGTTCCGTCCGATCTGGCGGATGCCTGCATCGAGCTCGTGTCGGAGCGCATCAAATATTCCGAGCGGATCGGCGAGCGCACCCATTCGCTGGGAGGCAACGAGACGGTGGCGTTCGACACGACGCGGCTGACCCCGCTCATCGCCGGCATGTTGCAGCCTTACAAGAACCTGTTGCCGGCCTGATGAGCGTCGGGATCGAAGTCGATGCCGGCACCGCCGCGGCGAAATTGGCCGCGTTGCCGGACAAGGTTCGCGCGGGCGTCCGCGTGGCCGTTCAGGCGGGCGCGCGCAGTCTGTTGTTGAAGGTGCAGCAAAAACTTTCCGGCGACGTCCTCGCTGTTCGCAGCGGGAAACTGCTGAGCAGTCTCCGCGAAACAGGGCTTTCGGAATCGGCCGATGCGATCGGCGACGGCGTGGCGACCGATGCCTCCGTCAAATATGCCCGCATCCAGGAATATGGCGGCCGGATCGAGATTCCCGAGATCGTGCCGGTCGATGCCCGCGCGCTCGCATTCGAATATGGCGGAAAGATCGTGTTTGCGATGAAGGCGGCTGCCCACGTGATCGATATTCCGGAGCATTCGTATATGCGGTCTTCACTGGCGGAAGTAACGCCGGCAATCCTGGACGACATCCGCAAGGTCGTCGCGAGCGCCACCGATGAGTGAGCCCGGATTCGTTCGCGAAGACATCTTCGCCGCGCTGTTTGCGCTTGTCAGCGAAGCGGCCGATTTCGAAACCGCCACGCGCAGGATGAAGGTCTATTCCGCGGTCGCGTCGGGCCAGCAGCCGGCGCTGTTGCAGACCGAGTTGGGCGAGAAATGGAATGCGCCACCCGGCACGCCGCCGGTCGTCACGCTCGCCTGCGCGATTTTCATCTATTGCGAGCAGCCGGACCCCCTGGCGGCGGTCTCGACGATCCTCAATCCGCTGCTCGATGCGGTGATGAATGCCATCGCGCCCGATCCTTTCGCCGACGAACTCCAGACCCTCGGCGGCCTGGTCGCGCATTGCCGCATCGCCGGCGACGTGAAAATCGCCGAAGGCCTGGGCGGCCAATGCGAAGCCGTCATCCCGGTCGAGATCCTCGTCAATCACTGAAACGGAGGCGCCATGCCCAGCCCACAGGAAATCGCGGATGCGATCGACGCCTGGTTCAACCGGAACTTCGCCACGGGGCCGATCGCCCGCGACACGGACGCCTTCAACCAGGCCTTTCGGGCCAAAGACGATTTGAAGAAGCGCTTCGCCGCGCTTGAAACCGCTCTCACCTCTTCCAAGGAGTAGAACCATGACCGCACCTCTCAACGGCAAGAAACTGTTCGGCGCCGGCCAATCTTTCGCCACGCTCAATGCCAGCAATCCCACGCCCATCCGCTTCGGGCTGGTCCAGGATCAATCGATCGCGTTCAAGCGGGGCGCCAAGGAAATCTACGGCCCCAACCAGCTCGCAGCCGACGTGTCGAGCGGCGAGATGAGCGTGACCGGCAAGGTGACGACCGGCACCACCAACGCCCGCATCTTCACCGATCTGTTGTTCGCGGATAGCGGCGCTTCTGGCATCGTGCGGGAATCCGACAACGAACTGGGCACGGTCGCGGGTTCGACGCCTTACATCGTCACCGTCGCCAATTCGGGAACCTGGACGCAGGACCTTGGCGTGACCGCGGTCGCATCCGGCGTGCGTTATGTGCGGGTGGCGTCTGCGCCGGTGGCCGGCGCGTCCTACACGGTGGTGGCGGGGGTCTATACTTTCGCGGCCGGCGATGAAGGCTTGTCCTTCAAGATCTCCTATCTCTATACCGTCCCGTCGGTGGGCGAGAGCGTCACGCTGTCGAACCAGCCGATGGGCAAGATCGGCAATTTCACAGCGGCCATGGTGTTTCCGTGGACGCCGCCCGGCGGGAGCGTCGAGCAGGATGTGCTCACGCTCAATTCCTGCCTCGCGACGGATTACGAGATCAGCACGAAGATGGGCGACTACGGCAAGCCGCCGTTCAGCTTCTCCGCCGGTTGCGACACGACAGACACGCTGGGGACGTTCAGCTTCGCGGAAGCGGCGTAGTATTCGCCTCTCCCCCATCGGGGGAGAGGCAGCGAGCGACAGCGAGTGGTGAGGGGGTGCTGGCGCAGCGGTAAGCCTCTCACGCAATTGCACTGCGTGAGCGCCCCCTCACCCCGACCCTCTCCCCCATTGGGGGAGAGGGAAAATCAAGAAGCGAACTCGCATGCCCGAACCCGACTCCCTCGGTGAAGAACGCCGCCTGATTTTCGAGAACGTCGCCAATGGCGTGCCGATCGAGACGATCATGGCGGCGTTCCGGCGTTCGCGCCTTGAGATTCAGAAAGAGGTCGAGTTCGTCGCCAGGAAGATTACCGAATATCGCTTCCGCCGCCTGACGGATGGGCCGACGAAGAAAGGCGCACCTGCCACTGCGCGACCGCTGGTGGCGTGCGGCACCTATGCCGATATCCGGTTCCACCGCGTGAATTTGCTCGAGACCTTGAGCAAGCTCGGAAACCTGTATCTGTCGTCACCCCTTCTACTGCCCAAAGTCACCATTCAAAAAGTGGATTCGCCGGATGCTGTCCGCGAAGTATCCCACAGGGTCAATCATTCATGATCTCACCGGCAGAATGCGATCCGAGAAAGACGCCTGTCGTCGTCTGGCGCGGGCAGGAGTGGCCGATTCCGGAGCTCGCCGCGCGCCAGCTGATCGAGGCGGGCGAGCGCATCGAGCGCATCACGGATGTGTTGCGCGCGCTGGACAAGGCAGCAGGCCTGCCGGAGAACTATGCGGAACTGCCGGACCGCGAGAAGCGGGAGATCGATGCGCGGCGCGGCACGGCGACCCTGGACAGACTCTACAAATTCACCAAGGCGCAATTCGAGGATCTCTGCGAGGTCGTCTATATCGGCCTCACGCGCGCGCATCCCAAACTGTCGCCCGACGAATTCTACGACACGCCGACAAGCCCGGCCGAGATGCTGATCGCGTTCTATGTCGTGCGGCGTCAATCGCGCATGTACGAATTTGCGCCGCGCCGGGACGCACCTCCGCCGGGGGAAGACGAAGCCCGCCCGACTGGGAGCATCTGATCGCGCGGGCGTGCCGGTATTTCGGCGGAACGCCGGATTACTGGCTCGATGCACTGACGATGACGCGGCTCAAAGCGCAGAATCAGGAACTGTGCCTCCGGCCGCCGATCGAAGAGTTCGCGGCCTCCTATTTCGGTTACCGCGCGCCACAAGACGCCGATGCCGGCATCGATTTGCCGGAGCAACCTACGGAATCCGAATTGCCCGAATTCGAGCCTTAGTTAGAATTCGCTATTCCGGCCACCGCAGCCGACCCTGGAGTTCATCAGTTTCAGGTTCGCCCGCCAACCGGCATGGGAAAGGGTATTCGCAATAGCCAGCTGCTCTCTGACTTTGTCCTCCGTCATGTTGGTCATGCCGCCCTGGCCGTTATAGCATAGCAGTGCACGTTGAATCTCGTCCTCCTCGGCAAGAGAATCGTAGATGAAATAGCCGGCCGCACTTACTGCCAGCACAACGAATGTCGCGATGGCAAGCATCGCATTGCGCCGATTTGCTTCTGCAGGCGGCAGCGGTTGCTTGCGGCGGCACACCCGACAGACGCGGGCTCCTTCGTTCATGTCTTCAAAGCAATAAGCGCATTTCATCGATTTGTCTCCCGATTGCGCGGCATTCTGCATCACTCGAACCAATCGAAATTCTGCGATGCGCAGCCGACTACAATGTTCATGCTATCGAGATTGTGTCGCCAACCTCTGAAATTGGAAGCGTTCGACCTGGCGAGCTCGTTCTT
>JBEKLK010000307.1:0-4438 GCA_050010235.1 Rhizomicrobium sp. | reverse complement strand
GGACAACCCTCAGCGTGACGCTGGAGGCATTCGTGCTCGCCGTGCTGGGCGGCGTGGCGCTGGCCGTGCTGTTCTCGCAAAGCCGCGCCGTCGAGAACGCGCTTTATCCCTATGCCGTGATCCTGCAGGTGACGCCGGTGGTGGCGATCACACCCCTGATTCTCATCTGGGTCGGCTTCGACCGCATCGATCTCGTGCTCGTGATCGTCGCTTTTATCGTCGCGTTCTTCCCCATCCTGTCGAACACGACCCTGGGCCTCAAATCGGCCGACCACAATCTGATCGACCTGTTTCGCCTCTATGGCGCGAGCCGCTGGCAGATCCTGCTGCGGCTCCAGCTCCCAACCGCGCTGCCGCATCTTTTGGGCGCGATGAAGATTTCCGGCGGCCTCGCGCTGATCGGCGCGGTGGTGGCGGAATTCGTCGCGGGCTCGGGTGCGGCGACCGGGCTCGCCTGGCGCATCGTCGAAGCGGGCCACAATCTGGAAATCGCGAAGATGTTTGCCGCACTGGCGCTTCTGGCCCTGCTCGGCATCGCCATCTTTTCGGTTCTGTCCGCGCTCGAATGGTGGCTGCTGCACCGCTGGCACGAGAGCGCGGTGAAGAAGACGAGCTAAACGGCTCAGACGGGATCGCAGAAGAAGAAGAAAGATTTAACGCACCCGCCTACGCTGAAGCTTCGGCGGGTCAGAGCAATGTTTTGGTCCGCCGTAGCCTTGGCGAGGGCGGAGAGGACGCTAAGGATTCGCAGGGGACGCAGAACGGTCGGCGTCATCGGATTTTGCAAGCGTACATCCATATTTTCCGGCGCGCTTGCGCGCCAAATCATTCGGTCGCTGCTCCGCTCGTGAGAAAAGTACCCGCCGTCCTCTGCGGCCTCTGCGAATCCTCCGCGACCTCTGCGTTAAATTTTTTCCAGCTTCACCGGCGCGGTTTCCTGCGACATCATCATCGCGATCAGGCCGATGAAAGTCGCGCCCGTCAGATACCACGCAGGCGCCAGCACATGGCCAGTGGCGCCGATCAGCCATGTCACCACATATTGCGTCGTGCCGCCGAAGACGGCGATCGCGACGGCGTAGACCGTGCCGAGCGCGCCCGAACGCATGTCCCTCGGCATCGACTCGGCGATATTCACCAGGCTGGCAGCCGAACTCCACGAGGCGAGGATCGCGATCGCGGCGGTGACGCCGAGAAGCGTGAGCGCATCGCGATTATGCGCGAGCAGGACGAACGCCGGATAGATCGCGAACAACAAAAACACGCGCGGCCAGATCATCACGGTCTTGCGGCCGTATTTGTCCGACATCCAGCCGCCCAGCAGGCTGAAGAGAAGAATGCAGGCGCCGGACACGACGGGGGCTGCGAACGACACATTGGCGCGCATATGCAGGAACGCGCTCGCATAGATCGCCATGTAGTTGATGATATAGCTGCCGATAGTTGCGCTGGCGAGCATGACGAGGCCCAGCACAAAGACGCGGATATGTCCGGTCGATTTGGGCGCGGGAAGCGTTTCCGAGGCCGCGCGCGAATCCGCCTGTTCCAGCGTCTCCGGCATGGTCTTGCGGATCACCAATCCGAACGGCAGCACGAGCGCGCCCAGGATCATGGTGAGACGCCAGCCCCATTGCTGCAGGCTCGATGCGTCGAGGTTGGAGGATATGATCACAGCCACAATTCCGGCGACCATGCTTGCCAACCCCTGGCTCGCATATTGGAGCGTCGTGTAAAAACCCCGCGATTTGGGCGACGCCGTTTCCAGCAGGAAGGCCGTGCTGGGTCCCACCTGACCGCCCAGCGCAAAGCCCTGTAGGAGGCGGGCGAAAACAACGAGAATAGGTGCCGCGACGCCGATGGCGGCATAAGGCGGCGTCAGCGTCAGTATCAGAATGCCTATTCCCATGAGCACGAAGCTCAGCACCATTGCGGGCGAGCGGCCGACGCGGTCGGCATAGGCGCCGATCACGATGCCGCCAATCGGACGGGTCGCAAAGCCGACGCCGAAAGTGGCCAGCGACAAGAGCAGACTTCCGATGGGCGTATGAGAGGGGAAAAAACATTGGCCGATCTGCCCGGCGAAATATGTGTAGGTAACGAAATCGTAGAATTCGAGCGCATTGCCGACCACCGCCGACAGCAAATGCCGCTTTGCGATCGGGAGCGAGGGGATCGGTGCGAGCAGGGGTTCCCCGATCGTCGATGCGATATCAGTCATGCATCCGCCCCGCTCGTCCCCTTGTCATGGCGTCACGATACCGGTCTTGACGGGCGCTGTCTCGTGCAGGAACAGCGCGGCGACGAACCCCATCGTAAGCGTGCCGGCCAGCATCCAGGCGGGCATCAGCGGATTTCCCGTGATTTCGATCAGCCGGGTCACGACCGGCTGCGTGGCGGCGCCCACGCTGGTGATCGCACAGGCATAGACGATCCCCAGCACCCCCGAGCGGATATAGCGCGGCAGGGATTCGGTGAGGCTGACGAGAATCGGCGGTGCGAAGAAACTCTGCAGAATGCAGATGACCGCCGTTGCGCCCAGAAGCGTCGCCGCGGTCCGATCGTGCGCCATGATGGTGAAGGCCGGCACGATCGCAACGACCAGCAGGAAGCCCGCGACGAGCAGGACGGGTTTGCGGCCGATGCGATCCGACAGGATGCCGCTCGCGAGATCGAAGCACACGCCGCACAACCCCGCCACCACGGTTGCGGCGAAGCCGATATTCGCCGGCAGATGCAGCGTCACGGTTGCATAGGTCGTCAGATAGGCGATGACGTAATAGGTGATCGTCATGCAGGCGAGCAGCACGAAACCGAGTGCCGCGACGCGGAGATAGGGCCGCACTTCGGCCAGCGAATAGGATTTCGTCTCGGCAGCCTCAAGCGTCTCTGGCAGGTTGCGGCGCGCGATTAAACCCAACGGAACGACCGTGGCGCCGAGCAGAAACGCGACCCGCCAACCCCAATCCTGCAACGCGCTTGCATCGAGAATGTTCGCGAGCGCGAATCCCACCAGTCCCGCGCACAGGACGGCGAGATCCTGCGTGGCAAACTGCATCGAAGTATAGAAGCCGCGTTTTTCCGGCGGCGCCGCTTCGAGCAGATAGGCTGTTGTCGGCCCCACTTCGCCGCCCAGCGCGATACCTTGAATCATGCGAAAGCACACCGCCAGAATCGGCGCCGCGATCCCGATGCTCCGATAGGAGGGTGTCAGCGCGATTCCCACGATCGCCAGGCCCATGAGCGTGAACGACAGGACCATCGCCGGCTTGCGGCCCAATCGGTCGCCCAGAATGCCGATGACGATTCCGCCGAAAGGTCTCGTGAGAAATCCGGCTGCGAAAACCAGCTCCGACAGAAACAAAGTCGAATAGCTGCCGTGCGCGGGGAAGAACGTGCGGCCGATCTGGGCGGCAAAAAACGAATAGGTGAGGAAGTCGTAGAATTCGAGCGCGTTGCCGACGACCACCGCGCCGATCTGGCTGAGCTTCAGACCGGATGGGGAGGATATGGCGGCCGCCGAGGTCATTCTGTTGCCGCTCCCCTTCAACCGGATTGAATCGCTCGCCCGCGTCAGGATCATCAAGGTTTTTTGCAATCCATGCACGCAAGGACGGGGGAAAATAACACAACTATTATGTATAAATTCAAATAATACACATTCTGACTGTAAAGCCTTGAATTCCCGGCCCCGAAATGTGATTTTTCGGAGATGGCAAGCTTGCCCCAAATCCTGACGGCCAACCGGCTCCGCGACGGCGATGTCGTCTATTGGCGTGGCGGCAGCTGGGTGACGTCGCTGGCGGAGGCCGAGATTTTTCCGGACGACGCGGCCGCCGAGGCCGTGCTCAAGGCTGCCGAGGCCTTCGTGAAGGGCCGAGAGGTCGTCAATCCCTATCTGTTCGATGTGAAGATCGAAGCATCCGGCGTCCGCCCCGTGAAGGAACGCGAGATCATCCGCGCCGCCGGACCGACCGTGCGGCTCGATCTCGGCAAGCAGAGCACCCGGCATGTATAGGTATGACGAATTCGACGCGCGCTTCGTCAAGGAGCGCGTCGCGCAGTTCCGCTATCAGGTCGAGCGCAGGCTTTCGGGCGAGCTGACCGAGGACGAGTTCAAGCCGCTCCGGCTGATGAACGGACTCTATCTGCAGCTTCACGCCTATATGCTGCGCATCGCTGTCCCCTACGGCACGTTGTCGGCGCGCCAGTTGCGCATGCTGGCCCATATCGCGCGCAAATACGACAAGGGCTACGGCCATTTCACCACGCGGCAGAACATCCAGTTCAACTGGCCGAAGCTTGTCGACGTGCCGGATATCCTGGACGATCTCGCCACCGTCGAGATGCACGCGCTGCAGACTAGCGGCAATTGCATCCGCAACGTGACGGCCGATCATTTCGCGGGCGCTGCCGCCGACGAGATCGAGGACCCGCGGCC
>JBEKLK010000306.1:0-4461 GCA_050010235.1 Rhizomicrobium sp. | reverse complement strand
CAGGAAACTGCACATTATGAGCTTCGCGCTGGAGGTCCCGGACCTGGAGGCCCTACGCTGCGCTCGCGATCTCGGGGTCAATTTTATCTCGGGCCGCTTGATCGGTCCGGCGCTCGCAGAACCGGCGCCGATCCGGCTTCTTTCCTTCCAGGAGATCATCGCAGGATCATCGAACGCCGATTGTGCTTCGGGAAACGCGGTCCCACGAACGGGCACGGAGGGTTAGCTCTCGCGAGAATCCGTCTCGCAGTGCGCCCGGGTTAAGTACAAATCCTCATGCCGCGATCTCGCGCCGGTAACCACTCGATCACGCCTGCGATCCATGATTGGGGTCGAGAAAAATCGAGAATAGCCCATGCAAAATCATCGTCTTGTCGTCAACGGTCATCCCGATCCCGCAGCGCGGCGATATTGCGCGGCGGTTTGCGACGCCTATGCCGCCGGCGCGCGCTCGCGTGGGTGGAGGGTCGAACGCCTGGATGTCGGAAGCATCCTCGCATCGCCTGCGGTCCCTTCGCGGGAACGTTCGGATATGCCGCTGTTGGATATGGCAGGTGCCGCGAATCGCGTTCGCACCGCCGATCGGCTCGCCATCGTTTTCCCGCTCTGGCTGGGGGCCGCGCCTCACGTGCTGCAGCAGCTTTTCAATACAATCGCAAATTCAAACCAGCCGCCGAAGCCGCTGATGACGGCGCAACTCGTCGTCACGATGGATTTGCCGGCTCTTCTATACAGGCCCCAAACCGGCGCGCAAAAGAAGCCGGGAGCGTTGCGCAATCCATTCCATCTGCAAGGCGTGCATGCCGGCCGGACGACGTTGATCGGCAGCGTGAACGCGATTTCCACAATGGAGCGTCAGCGCCGGCTTGCCGAAGTGCAGGCCGATGCGGCCGACTCGGCGGGCCGCGCCGCGAATGCAGAGCGCCGTGCCTTCTTCGGGTGGCGGCGTCCCGTCTTATTGCCGACATGGCTGTTGCCGGCGGCTTCAAGCCGCGGTGCGTGTGCCGTCCCGCAGCATTGATTCGAAGCGGAGATAGTCGGTCACGTCGGAAAACGTGACCATCGTTGCGCCGTCGGGAAGGCGCGTCAGCGACAAGGTGACGATCTTCCCGTCGGCGCGCGTCACCGTGCTCCAGGCATTGTACTTCTCGGGCTGCGCCGCGTTGACGCCGGCAATGACGATGCTCCAGCTCTCGTCCGAACCGATGCGCGAGGTGCAGATCTCGCCGAGGATCCTTGCGTGGGGCTCATCCGCAAGGTCGGTCTCGTCCAGACGCCAGAGTTCGCCGAAGGCCCGATTGTGGAGTTTCAGCCGACCGTCGAGCCCGAACACCGCAATCGCTTCGTCCATCGTGTCGAGCGTCGCCTTCTGCACCTTGACAAGTGTGTTGTACGAACTGCGGATCGCGAGCTGCTCGGTGATGTCCTCGAAGATAAACGTTATCCCGCCGAGAGCGTGAGGGTGCGAACTCATCCTTTCGCTTTTCCCGCTTGGAAGGTGCCACACTTCGGAGGTGTCGGTGCGCGGCTCGTTGAAAAGATCGAGCAAACGGCGCTTCCACACGGCGAACTCCCGTTGCTCGGGAAGACGTCCGGCCGCGCGCAAAGTCTCGAGAATTTCATCCAAAGTCGGCAGCGATTCGAGCCAGCGTTCCGCAAGGTCGAATTGCTTCGCGAAGACAGTATTGGAAATAATCAGGCGCCGGTCGGTACCGAATATCGCCACGGCCGTGGACATATGGTCGAACACCTCGCAATGCGCGTCCCTTTCGATCTGGAGCCTGGTTTCCGTTGTGGCGGCTTCAGTGACGTCGAACGCAACACCGGCAACACCGCCGTCGTCGAGTTCCCTGAGCCGGATATCGAGCGACCGCCGTTCGCCGCGGATCACGGCATAACGCCTGGCGTTGATCGGCTCGTGCGTGTCGAGTGCGCTTGCCGCCAAATCGATCTCTGAGCGTTCGACGGAACGGTCGGCGGCCAGCGCCGCTTCCAGCGTGGCGTCGCCGGTCGCCGCGAGGAACGCGCGGTTGGCCCATTTCAGGCGGAGATTTCCGTCGCGCAGCCAAGCCGGCGCGTCGATCGCGTCCAGAAGCCCGCGATAATCGAATTCAACGTCGGTCCGACGCTCGACGCGGGCAAAAATCGATGCGCGAGCCCTCACCGGCTGGCCGCTCAGCGCGATCTTTCGACCGCCCTTCGCTCTGGCCGAGAGCGCGAATGCCTTGCCCTCCAGCATCAAGCCGTCGACAGCCTTCGCCAGCGGTCCTGCATCGGGTCCCGCAAGGGCCGCCTGAAGCAGCTCGTTTCCGCGGCCGAAATAGAGAGGTTCGTGAATATCGGTTCCAACCACGGTGACGGCATCCCAGGTAGCCGTCAGCAGCGCGTCGCGAAAGAGAAGTGCGGATTTTGCTTCGGCCAGGTCCCCTCGCATCTGGAAGCGCGCGAGAGCGAAGCGCGAACGCTCGCCCAGCGCCCACAATCCGCTTGCGATCACAATGACACTTGCCGAAACGACAAGGGCCGCCAGGACGAAGTCGCCATGGTCGACCGCGTGGCCTTCAAGGGTTGCGAACCAGGCCGCAAGCAGCGAGGAAGCCGTGGCGAGCGGATGAACGAGCCCGTAGATGAATTGTGCGATGTCGTGCATGTCAGAACTCCGCCCGGACGGGGCGCGCAGAGTCGCGAAGCAAGCCGACGGCGCGTCGGCGGCTGCCGGCAAATGGAGGAACGACAGGCCATGCGGTGCAATGATTTTGAGCGAACATCATCTATTCCCCCTGCAATGCCGACCGCGACGGGCGACTTCGTGGGAACAGCTTGGTAAATGAATCGGCAAATCGACAGCCGGAAGAATCCCGTACGATGATTCGCCTATGCGAAATCCGGGACTTCTACATACGGATTTAACGAAGTGCGGGTCTTGATGGCGAACGCCGCGCGAGCAATGCAGCAGGATCACTCGCGTATCGCATCTCGCTTGCGGGTCGCGGCACCCGTGCTGGTTCGAAAGCCGCTTCGGTACACAACAGGCGGCGTCTTCGGTGTAAGTCTCGTGTCAGAACCCGAATCCGATATTCAGTATCTTTTGGAGACTTCTGATCAATATTGAACACCGCGGAAGAAGGGCCGGCGGTAGTATAGGGGCAATATTAGAACCCGTAGGTCGAATAGCTACAAGTCGCCGACGTCGTTCGTCTCTCGGGTTGCCGAATCTACTAGTGATAGTCCGTCAAATGCTGGTACTATCCATTCTGAAAGCGGGCTTTGCCTCAGCCTGCTGCCCAGTGAAGGAAGCGAGGTGGCCGCATGACGAGCGATCAAACGATTTTTATCGTCGATGACGATTTGGGAATGCGCAAATCGCTTCGCGCGCTCCTGGAGTCGGCCAAATTCCTCGTCCAGGACTATCCGTCCGCGGGAGCTTTTCTGGCCGACCACATCAAGACGGGCGGGTGCCTGATCGTCGATATCCGCATGGTGGAAATGAGCGGTTTGGAGCTGCAGGAGGAGCTGCTCAAGCGCGCGGTTGCGTTGCCGGTCATCGTGATCACGGGTCACGGCGACGTTGCCCTTGCTGTTCGCGCGATGCGGGCGGGCGCGATCGATTTCATCGAAAAGCCGTTTAACGACGAAGTTATGCTCGCGAGTCTTCACAGAGCGCTGGACATCGGCAAACGCGAGCGCAATCGCTCGGCCGAAGCGCAAAAGGCCCTTGAGTTGATCTCGCAGTTGACACCCCGCGAGATGCAGGTGCTCGAGCAGCTGGTGGCGGGACGCTCGAACAAGCTCGCGGCCTTCGAGCTTTCGATCTCGCCGCGGACGATCGAAATCCACCGCGCCCGGATCATGGACAAGTTGAATGCGCGCAGCCTGTCGGATCTGGTTCGGACTTCATTGGCGGCGTCGCTGCCGCCGTTTACGCAACACTAAGTTCGGCTGAATCGCGTGTGCGAATAATCCGTACGGATCACCACCTAGGTGAATCGTCCGAATAGCTGGCTTTAAAACGAATCGCCACGGTTGCAGCGGCTGGTTGGTGACAGGATTTTTTGGGCAGGATCGCATCGGCGATTTTCGTCTCGCCAGGCCGCCCACCGCACGCAGAAAGTGTTTCGTTTCTCAGGGGAGAGCAGAATGTTCTCATTGAAAAGGCATTTCAACACGCGGTTGTTTCCGAAGGCGCAACGATTGGATTACGGGATCAAGAAGCGCGACACCATATCGGTCGTTTCGCAGATGCCGGCGCTCGCACGGCGCAACCCGGCGATGATCGCGCCCTCGATCTGGCGGCGTGCCGGCCCGCACAAAAATCTGCACGATCATCGCGGGGCCTCGCCGAACGGTTCGCGCCGCGCGCGGCTGCGATTGAGAAGGATCGGCATCACCTTCTGGCACCGCCCATTCCGGGCTCCTCTCGCATCGATCGCTCCCGGTGGCGATTTTGGGGGAACACCATGA
>JBEKLK010000305.1:0-4475 GCA_050010235.1 Rhizomicrobium sp. | reverse complement strand
TGGCGCGCATCCCCGCCGGCGCGTCCCTGATCCGAAACAGCGTATCGACGGCACCGGGGTTCCAGATCGGCAATGTGTTTGTGATGGCGGGCGTCCCCATGATCATGCGCGCCATGATGGAGGATGTGGCGCCAAGGCTCCGCCGGGGAACCGTCGTGACAACGGCAACCGTCAGTGCCCGGATTGCCGAGGGCCGGATTGCCGCGCCCTTGGCCCGCATCCAGGACGGTCACAAAACCGTTGCCATCGGCAGCTACCCCTTTTATGTCGAGGACGGGTTCGGCGTTCAGTTGGTGGTTCGCGGGCGCGATCCCACCGAAGTCGAGGCGGCGGCGCAGGACGTCGAGGCCGCAATTCGCGCCGAGGGTATTGAATCGAAACGGATTCCTGGGTGAGGCTTAAGACTCTGGCGAATCAGTAGAAATTACGGGGTGACACAGGCGCCGGGGCGGTATATCTTGGCCTTAATAAGGGTCTTGGGTGTGTAGGATCGGGCCGTAATTGGGGGGCTTAATCTGAACAAACCACCGTTCAGGTTGTCTGGTTCCCGTTAATGTTCGGAATACCCTTCGAGAATCCAGTAATGGACCGAAGGATCGATCTGTGGGAGTAGAAAAGCATGACGACGAGACGGATCCTTGGAGCGGTGGTGGGAGGCGTGATCTTCGCAGGAGCGGGGGTCGCCGTTGCCGCCAACTTTACGTCCTCCGCGCAAACGGATTTCTTCGCGCCCGGCAAGCATCAGTTCTATGTCTGGTGTGCGGGATCTTCGGACTACATGGCGACCGAAAGCGGCGCCAACGCCGAAGACGCTCAAATGAAGCTGTACAATTCCGTCAAGGCCATCGGTCGCAGCACATGCTGGCCGGTGTGGCAGGGGCGCGTGCGCACCTGACGGTTCGCGCATAAGAGGTTCGAGGCGGCGGCCGACTGGCCGCCGTTTTCATTTTTCCAGCTTGAGTTCTTTCGCTTCCGCAGCCAGCGCCGCGGATGCGGCCGGCTCGGCCCGCAGAGCCACGCGGGCGTCGGCCAGGGCCGCGCGCGCTTTGGCACTATCGCCCAGAACGGCGTAGGCGCGCACCAAACGCTGCCAGCCCTCCGGATCGTCCGGATTCGACTTCAGACGGTTCGCCAGGTTTTCCACCATCGCTGCGACATTCGGGGCCGCGCCGTTTCTGCTTTTCAGCGCGGCAATGCGATCGACAAGCACGCCGTGAATGCGGGTGTTCGCCGGCAGGTCCGACAGCAGATTTTCCCATATCGCGATAGCACGTGCATTGTCGCCGCGCGCCGCATAGTCGAAGCCCATGTAGTATCGCGCCTTGAGATCCTTGGGGTCGAGGGCCAGAGCGGCCTTGAACGCGGCCTCGGCGTCTTCCGTGATGCCGCCAGCCGCGGCACTCAGTTCTTCGCCATAGGTGGAATAGAGACCGGACCGCAATTCCGCGGGTGCGATCGCCACCTCCCGGCGGAACGCGGCGGCCGCATCGCGAGGATCGTCCAGCCTGAGATAGCTTGGCCATAACAGCGCCCACGCCCTCAAGTCGGCGGGCCGCTCCCGCACGTGCCAGGCGAGCGTGGTCACAAGCGAGTTGAAATCGTCGGCGCGAGGGCCCGTCAAGGTTCGCAGCGCCAGCGCGGGCCTTCCGAGATACAAATAAAGCCCCCCGCCCACACCCAGCAGGAATGCACTTGCCGCGGCCGCAAGCACGATCCGGCTCGCGAGGCTTCCCTTTCGGGGTCGCAAAATCGGCCAAACGACGAAGCCGATTGCGATCGCAGCGGGCAGTAGGAATATCAGGATCAGCAGCGCTGTCATCGACGCCCGCTTACCACAACGGCGAACTGCACGCGACCACTCAAGCGACGCGGTCGAGGGCCACGATCCTCATGCAGGGAAAAGCGATCGTCACGGACGTGCCGACATGGACCTTGCTGGTGAGTTCCAGACGGCCGCCATGGAGTTCGGCGATTTGTTTGGCGAGGGGCAATCCCAGACCTGCTCCCTCGTATTTCCTGGAGAGCTTGGCATCGACCTGGCCGAAACGCTCCAGCGCCTTGGGAATATCGGCGGTGTCCATTCCGATTCCGGTATCGGCGACGACGATGCAAACCTCGCCCTGCGCTAATGCCGCCGACACGCGCACTCTGCCGCCGGCGGGGGTGAACTTGATTGCGTTCGACAACAGATTGATCAGCACCTGGCGGACGCGTCTGCGGTCGGCGCGGAGCTGCGGCAAACCGATATCGAGCGATTCGACAAGTTCGACTCTTGAGAGTTCCGCCTGGCGGGCGAACATGCGTAAGGTTTCGCCGATCACACTGGCGAGATCGAGATCTTCTTCGTCAAGCACGCTCTGTCCGGCGTCGAGCCTTGAGATATCTAAAATGTCGTTGATCAAAGCCAGCAGATGCCCGCCGCTCGAATGAATGTCCCGCACATATTCCACATAACGATCGCTGCCGAGAGGCCCGAACGCTTCCATGAGCAGAATCTCGCAGAACCCGATGACCGCATTGAGGGGTGTCCTCAATTCGTGGCTCATCGCCGCGAGGAACTGCGATTTCGCCTCGCTGGCCGCCGATGCAGCGCCCAGCGCACGCGAAAGATCGGCCGACGTCGCTTCGAGCGCCTTCTTGGTTCTTTCAAGTTCCACGATATGGGCGCGCAGGCGTTCGGCTTCGCTTAACGCCCGCCGGGCGGCATGATGATCTACAATGGCGCCGATGAGGCCGAGCGTCACGATCAGAAAAGCAACGGCAGCGACGGCGATGGCGAGAAAGCCGGGCGCCAGCACCGCATCCGGCACCGGCACGGCGGGATCCGGAAAATAGGTAACGGCCGACATTGCCGTGAAATGCATGCCGACGATGGCAAGCGTGAACAGCCCCGCGCCGAATGCAACGGCGCGGAAGTCGTTTCGTTTGAGCGCGATATGCAGCGCCAACATGCTCGCGAATATGCCAATGACGACCGAGGCCGTGACATAGCCGAGATTCCAGACGGCATCGGCCGGAATTCGCACGGAAGCCATGCCGGCATAATGCATCGCGCTGATCGCAGCGCCGGTGATTGCGCCGCCCAGAATCGGACCCAGACGGCTCAGTGCGATCGAAAATCCCGCAGTGCAGACGACAATCGCGATCACGACGGACAGCAGCGTGAGCCCGGGCTCGTAGCCCACCGGAAGCCCGGCGCGATACGCCAGCATCGCGACGAAATGCGTGCCCCAGATGCCGGCGCCCGCGACAGTACCCGCACCTGCGATCCAGTAGACGCGCAGGCGGCCCGCGGCTGCGCGGGCGCGGGTCACCATGCTCAAAGCGGTGAAACACGCGAGCGCACACAGAATGCCCGCGAGCGCAACGAGGCGCAGGTCGTGCTGTTGGGTGATGCAGCCGATCACGTGGAACATGCCGCTATTGTTCGCATATGACGGTAAACCGTCGGTGAAGCGGGCACTTGCCTTATTGCCTGAGGCCTCTAGGTTTGCGGCCTGTCTGGCTGACGAAGGTGCTTAATGATTCCTTTCTCCGGCAATCCGCTGAACAGGGCGAGCGAGAAAAGGCCCGACGTCGATTGGGTTGCAGCCAAGCGCCGCGATCCGTCCTCGCTCATCCTTCCCCTGTGGCGCCTGCAGCCATTTCTGCTCGGATCCGAAAAGGCGCGAGGACCGTTGGAAGCAGGTTTCCTCAGGCCGGGGCTCGCCGAAACGCTGGCGGGAGAAGACGCACCCTGGGTCATGCTGGGCTTGGAGGGCGAGCGCGCGCTGTTCGCGCTCGACATCAGTGCGGCGCGCGATCCCGCAAACGAAGGTCCTCTCGCGGGACTCGGTCATTTTCGCGACATGCGAGCGGCGGCCATGCTGCTTCCCGATAGAGATACCGCGATCCTCGGTCAGGCGAAGGCGCTGATCGACTGGCATCAGCGTCATGGCTTTTGTCCGCGTTGCGGCGGCCGAACGACGCTCGCGGACGCCGGCTACAAGCGCGTGTGCGGGGGGTGCAACGCCGAACATTTTCCGCGCACGGATCCTGTCGTCATCATGCTCGCGACTCATGCCGAGGCCTGCCTGGTCGGCCGCGGCAAGCAATTCCCGCCCGGCATGTTTTCGGCACTGGCGGGTTTCATCGAGCCGGGCGAAACGATCGAGGAAGCCGTGCGCCGCGAGCTTTTCGAAGAGGCGGGCGTACGCGTCGGCGCCGTCACCTATTACGCCACGCAACCCTGGCCGTTTCCGTCGTCTTTGATGATCGGCTGCTTTGCCGAGGCGGTGGGTCCCGAAATCACCGTTGACGGCAATGAATTGGCAGAAGCATTCTGGCTGGAACGCAGCAAGGCGCGCGCATTGATCGGCGGCGAACGCATCGATGGATTATGGGTGCCGCCGTCCATCGCCATCGCCCATCATCTGATCAAGACATGGGCCGGCAAGGACTGAATCGGCGTCGCAAATTGTTCCGCCAGCGCGATT
>JBEKLK010000304.1:0-4481 GCA_050010235.1 Rhizomicrobium sp. | reverse complement strand
TTACCGTTGAAGGGTGGATTCTTCCACAGGCTTTTGTCGCGGATCATGCGCGCGAGCCACCACCATCCCAGGAGCAATCCGGTGATGTAAGCGATGGCATACCAGCGGATGCCGAAGCTTCCCCACAGGTGGATCGCAATCGGGTCGATATTCGGAAAGGGCAGGATGGCTTCGTACATGCGTCTCTGATGGCGTTAAAGGACCCGACACTCCTTCGCCCCGCTCGACGAGAGGCAGAATTCCGCGGCAAACCCGCCGCGTCATTCACCTTAAATCGCGCTGCTTCGCGGGGGCCTGTCAAGGCTCGCCGCACCCCACCTTGCCCCCGCACGCGACCCCCGCCATATAGGGGGCATGCAAAGCGACAATCCTGTCCTTGACGGCCTCGCGCGGTTCTTCACCGACGCCGCCGGTGCCGCCCAAAGCGTGCGCACGGAGGTCGATACCTTCATGCGCCAGCGGCTGGAGAAGCTGGTGGCCGATATGGATTTCGTCCCGCGCGAAGAATTCGATGCGGTCAAGGCGATGGCGTCCAAGGCGCGCAGCGAGAACGAACGCCTCGAAACGCGCATCGCCGAGCTCGAAGCGCGCCTCGGGATTGCGCAACCGGTGGGCGGTAAATCCGTTTCGTGAAAGCTGTGCATGGACCCGTAGCCCCAAAGGGGTTGCGGGTGGGACTCTTGTTTCCCTACAAAATCTTGTGTCAGGTTGACCCAAGGTGCTTCGTTTTCACCAGACCTCGTGTCCCAGGAGTCCAAGGATGAGCCTTGCCCACCAGGAAGAGACCCCGAGTGCCATCCACCCTCTCGACATGCTGGAGCAGTCGGTCGAGGAGAATGGCTGGCCGTTCGAGCGGTCTGGGCGCGACGAATTGAATCTGTCGGTGGCCGGGCGCTGGTGCGACCACCATTTCTGCTTCACCTGGCGCGAGGACCTGCAGTCCCTGCACCTGTCCTCGGCCTTCGACATGCGGGTCAACGACTCCAGGCGGACGGATGTCGCGAACCTGCTGATGTATGTGAACGCGAAGCTGTGGATCGGCCATTTCGACCTGTGGCCGGAGGACGGCACACTGATCTTCCGCCACGCGATGATTTTTCCCGATGCCCGGGCGAGTGCGGCCCAATGCGAGGCGCTGCTGAACCTCGCCGTCGAGGCCTGCGAGCATTACTACCCGGCGTTCCAGTTCGTCCTGTGGGGCGGCAAGACCGCCGAGGAAGCCGTGGCCGCCGCTGTACTCGAATGCGCAGGGCAGGCGTAAAGGAAAAGTTGCTCACGCGGAGGCGCGGAGGACGCGAAGCAGGTTTCGCACCGCGTACCAGGAAAAGCTCTTTGCGCGCGTTCGCGCGCAATATCCTCTTTCTCTGGTGTTCCACAGGTCTCTTGGTTCTCCCCCGCGTTCTCCGCGCCTCCGCGTGATTCACCCTTCTTGAAATGCTAAGGCGCCTGGAATGACGACGGGAAAGAAAAGAAAGTCCTCATCGCGTTCCATCCTGCTCGTCGGCGCCGGCCGTATGGGTTCCGCATTGTTGAAAGGCTGGATCGCGAATGGGCTGGGCCCCGTCGCGGTCGTCGAAATCGCGCCGTCGCCCGCATTGCGCAAATTCGCCAAAGCGAACGGTGTCGCGATTCACAAGAACATAGCGGACGCCGATACGCATGCGCCAAGGGCCTGCGTCGTGGCGCTCAAACCGCAAATCCTGAAAACGGAAGCTGCACGCCTCGCCGCAATCGCAAAATCTGGCGCTCTGATGCTATCCATTGCGGCAGGCACAGGCACGGCGACCTTGCATAAGGCGTGGGGTGCAAATGCGCGAATCATCCGCGCCATGCCGAACACCCCCGGCGCCATCGGCCGCGGCATCTCTGCGCTTTATGCCCGCAGGAACGCCAAGGCCGCCGACCGCAAATTGGCGCAAACGCTTCTGGCCGTTTTGGGCGAATCCGTCTGGGTCGGCCACGAGGATATGATCGATATCGTCACGGCCGTGTCGGGCTCGGGACCGGCTTACGTATTCCTGCTGGTCGAGGCGCTTGCCGCCGCCGCCAAGGCGGAGGGGTTACCGCGTGCGCTCGCCGAGAAACTCGCGCGTGCGACAATTTCGGGCTCCGGCGCATTGCTCGATGCCGATCCGCGCGAGCCCGCGCAACTGCGCCGTGACGTGACGAGCCCTCACGGCACCACGGAAGCTGCGCTCGAAATTCTGATGGCGCGGGATGGTCTGACACAATTGTTAGTCCGCGCCGTGGCCGCAGCGCGGGCCCGCGCGGTTGCACTGCGCGCTTGAGCTATCGCCCCGGCGCGCGCACGATAGGGCGATGATTTTTCGCTATTGCCCCCCGCCTCCTCCCCTCGCCGATTTCGTGGCGATGCTGTGGTATTGCAAGGGCATTGCGCCTGCCCATCGCCGCGACACGATCGTTGCGTCCGGCGATATGGCGCTTATGGTCAATCTCGCCGCGGACGAGCTCGTTTGGTACACGGGCGAGAACTACGCCACGCGCAACAGGCTCAAGGGGATCGCCCTGTGCGGCACGCATTCGGCGCATTTCGCCATCGATGCCAGGCAGCCCGAGATCATGGGCGTCCAATTTAAGCCGGGCGGCGCATATCCCTTTTTCGGCCCGTCCGCGCGGGAGTTCGCAGATGGTCACGTGTCGCTCGAAGATATCTGGGGCGCGAACGCCGAACGGTTGCATCAGCGTCTCGTCGAAGCACCAGATCCGGACATGAAAATATCCATTCTCGGCCGGGCCTTGGTCGATGCCGCTCCGAACTCCATCGAGCACAATCCCGCGGTCGCATTTGCACTCGATCGTTTCGCGCGCGCACCACTAACGGCTTCTGTCGGCGCTACCGCCAGGGACGCCGATGTCAGCCATAAGCGATTTATACGTCTCTTCACGGAGGAAGTGGGGATGAGCCCCAAACTCTTTCTGCGCATCGGGCGTTTCCACCGGCTGTTGGGTCATGTGTCGCGCGCGCCGGGGGTCTATTGGGCCGAAATCGCCGCGGATCATGGCTATTATGATCAATCGCACTTCATCCGCGACTTCCGGGATTTCACCGGAATGACGCCGTCGGTCTATTTCGCCCGCCGGGGTCCCGACGTTCGTCACATACCGCTGCCGGATTAAGAGGGAAAAATCTACAATCCTTTGCACGGCTCCTGGCCTATGAAAGCGCCAGGAAAGAAGGACACAGCAAATGGCCAAGCTTTCTCATATGGTTCTGCCCGTCACCGATGTCGGCAAGTCGCGCGATTGGTATGTGAACAATCTGGATTTTAAACTTGAATTCGAACGTGAAGGCGTCACTGCGGTCAAGGACACGGCCGATCTGACAATCTTTCTTCAGAAGGCGACCAAACCGCTGACGGGAGAAAAGGTTACGCTTACGATCCAGGTGAAGGATGTGGATCGCAAGCATCAGGAACTCGCAAGCCGGGGCGTCAAATTTGCAAGCCCGCCAACGCGTTTGTTTTGGGGCTATGGCGCCGAGGTGCTGGACCCGGATGGCTACATGAACCACCTGTGGGACGAAGTAACGATGCTCAAAGCCTCGCGCGAAAAGAGCTAGAGTCCAAAGGCGCCTGCAAGGAGGGAGCGACGGATGCCGGTCGAACTCGGATATGTCACGATTCCCGTGCCAAGCGTGGCGCGCGCCAAGGCGTTTTTCGGTGTGCTGTTCGGCTGGGATTTCCAGCAGACCGGTGAGGGCGCGGCACATATCGGCAATACCAAATTGCCCTTCGGCTTCGCGACCGGCGGGCCAGTCGACTATTCCACGCTCTATTTCAAAGTGACCGATATCAAGGCGACGATTGCGAAACTCGGCACATTGGGTGGGAGCGCGGGCGACATTTCGCAGAGTCCTTCGGGCCTCAGCGCGCTCTGCAAGGACGACCAGGGCACGGCTTTCAGCCTGTGGCAGCCCGCGCCGGGATTTGACGCTTGAGCGTCGCGTGGCGGCGCGCGATGCTTTGCTTATGGCCAAATCATCGCCCGAAACGCAGCTTGCCGATGCAGCGCTCAAATGCCTTGCGAAAACGCGCTGGGACGAGCTCCCACTCGCCGTCGTGGCGAAGGCCGCGAAGGTTCCGCTGACGGCGCTGCAGACGCTCGCGCCGTCCAAGTCTGCGCTGTTTGGGCTGATCCTGGCCCGGCTGGGGCACGACGTTGCCGCGCACTACAAACGCGACTCCGGTTCCGAAGGCGCGCGCGATCGCATCTTCGATGTCGCGATGACGTGGTTCGATGTTCTGGCCACGCGCAGGCAGGCTGTCCGCTCGCTCTATGAGGGGCTTAAGCGCGATCCGCTCGCACTCGTTGCGGCGCGGGGCGAGATATTGTCCGCGGCCGGATGGCTGCTGGTGCTGGCCGAAGCCGACACAGGCCCGTCGGGCGCGATCAAGTCCGCAGGCCTTGCGCTCGCGCTCGGGCGCGCCATTCCGGTCTGGCTTGACGACGGCAAGGACCTC
>JBEKLK010000303.1:0-4500 GCA_050010235.1 Rhizomicrobium sp. | reverse complement strand
AAACCGCTGGCCATCGTCGTGCTGAAGAGCGATTTCCGGGCCTCGTCCGCGCTGGAAGCCGACATCATCGGCTTCGCGAAAACCAAACTCGCGCGCTACAAGGCGCCCCACTGGGTCGTGTTCGCCGATGCCGCCCTGCCCCGCAACGACCGCGACAAGGTCGACCGCAAAAAGCTCAAGGCCGCGAACGCATGAAAGCGGAATTCGCCAAGAATGCGTGGCCCGGCGTTCGCGAAGCGTTGCGAGGCGGCAGGAAAGTCATCGCCATCCTGCCTTGCGGGGCCACCGAAGCGCACGGTCCGCATCTGCCGTTGAACACCGACGTAATCATCAGCGAAACGATGGCGGCACAGGCGCTTCCCGCCCTCCAGGCGCGCGGTCACGTGGTGACGATCCTTCCATCCCTCGCCTACATGCCGGCCGCTTATGCCGAAGCCTTTGCCGGCACGATCGCCGTCAGCGCCGCCGCCGCCAAGGCGCTGCTGCTCGACATCGCCGCGAGCCTGAAGGCACAGGGCTTTGCCTGCCTGGCGCTCGCCAACTCTCATTTCGATCCCGTCAATGTCGCCATGCTTCGCGAAGCGGCAGCGGAAATTCGCGCCGGCGGTTTGCCGGTGGCCTTTCCGGATTTCACGCGCCGCAAGCTGGCGCAATCCTTGACGGCGGAATTCCAATCCGGCGCCTGTCACGCCGGCCAATACGAGACCAGCCTCATCATGGCGGCACGCCCCGACCTTGTGGATGAGGCAGCGCGGCGCAGCCTGCCCGACAATCCGGCCAGCCTTACCGATGCGTTTGCGAAAGGCGCGCGAACATTCGAGGAAGCAGGCGGTCCGAATGCCTATTTCGGGTCCCCCGGCAATGCCGGCGCGGCCGAAGGCACGGAGAGTTTCCGCATCATGGCTGCGGCATTGGTGGCCGCCGTCGAGGAGGCGTTGGCGACCGCGAGCTAAGAAGCCGGCAACAGCTTGGTCGTCTGCGGTTTCCCCGGATTTGGAAAGTTCGGCGCAAACTATCCTCGAATCGCAAAAAAGGCTCCCCACGCGAAGCGGGAAGCCTTTCCTGGCGTCATTGAAAGACGTTTCAGTTACGCGGGCCGTCGCCGCCTTCGTGCGGAGCGTCCCGACGATCATCGCCACCCGGGCGATTCGTGGCGTGGAAGCGCCCATTGATGCGATCTGCGCCGTCCCAACCGTCGTAGCGGCCGCCTCTGTAGTAGCCGCCATTGCCGAACGTGATCGATGCCGGATAGGCGCCGCCCGTCCACTCGTTGCGATGCCAGCCGCCGTTCACATAAAATTCGCGCTGTCCGTCGCGCATCTGCCAGCGATATGGGCCGTGATACCAGGTCCCGCCGAAATAGATCGGATCGTAGTAATTGTCGCCGTCATAGGGATTGTATTCGGGACCGCACGGAGCGTAGCCGGGACCGCAGGGCCCGTAGACTGCCGGATCGAACACGGGACCCGGCACGCCGACGCCGACACCAACCCCGACAGGGCCGACACCGACCGATACGCCCACCTGGGCGAATGCCAGTCCTGGAACCATCGCGCCGGCAAGTGCCGCCACCGCGATCGCTGATTTGAGAATCATCTTCATTGCAGTTTCCTGGTTTGAGGGGCCATCAGAGCAGCATGATGCGGCCCGATGCTCCTGAGGCTCGTCTTGCAAGCTGATTTTCTTGCGGAGGTTGCGCGGTCTGTTGAGAGGCGGCGCGCTGCGAATCGGCTCGAGGGCGAAATTCGCGTTCTTACCTTGCAGTGTTAACGCACCCATTCGACATTCGTTTCGTTCGGCTTGCCGTCCGGTTGTGAGCAATCCGACACAGTATTCTTCGCGATACGGGCGTATGTGAAGCGACCAAGCGCGCGCCTGCTCCACAAATTTTCGGGAAATGACGCGGCGCGGAGCTTCAGCACATGAAGGAATTCGGCCCATGATCCGACACTCGATCGCAGGCGGCGCAATTGCCGCGCTGTTCGCCTGCAGCGCCGCAACGGCGCAATCCGCCGCCGGAGAGACTGCAATATCTGCGGGATATTCCGGCTTCGGCCAGACGCAACCGGTAAATCTCGGCGGTGCCGGGCATTTCGTCATTCTGTCGAAATCGGGAATCACCGACGTCAAAACTTCGGATGTCGTCGGAAATATCGGGACAAGCCCCATCACCGGCGCCGCCGATCACTTGTCCTGCGCCGAAGTGACCGGAAAAGTCTATTCGGTCAACGCCGCGGGACCCGCGCCCTGCAGCCTGAAATCCCCCACAAGGCTGAGCACGGCGGTGTTCGACATGGAGACCGCCTACACCGACGCCGCGGGACGAAAAGCGGGAGCCACCGGATTGGGCGCCGGAAATATCGGCGGTCTCACGCTTGGGCCCGGCGTCTATAAATGGAGTACGAGCGTCACCATACCGAAAAGCGTCACGCTCGACGGCGATTCCCATTCGGTGTGGATATTCGAGATTTCGAAAGATCTGAATATCTCCGACGGCAAAGCCGTCATCCTCAGCGGCAACGCGCAGGCCCAGAACATATTCTGGCAAGTCGCGGGCCAGGTGACTCTTGGAACCACTTCGCATTTCGAGGGCATTATCCTGTCCAAGACGCTGATCGCCATGAAAACCGGCGCGTCGATCAACGGCAGGCTGTTGGCCCAAACGGCGGTGACTCTGCAGATGAATGACGTCACGGCTCCCTAAGATGCATGACCGCCGGAACTCGGTTCCGGACACGGCAACATAATATTTGACGGTCGTTGATTCGCCCGGTTGCAGTGCGGCAAGCATTGCGACGAGCACAAAACTTGCCGAATTCGCGGATGTATTTGCGGCCGCGCAGGCGTATAGTCGTGCGTCCAGAAGGTTACGGAGTACCGTGACCGACGGCAGACACGCCGCCTGGCGGTTCCGTACCCTCGAGCCTGTGGTTCGGAGGAACAGCCATGACGATCAAGAACCCCATCGAATGGAGTGGCGCGCAGCTTGTGCATACCGCGCACGCCATCGGATCGGCCTACCGCTCGCTGCAGCACATCCAGGACACCATCCATTCGCCCGCGCCCACGGTTCGCAAGATCGGCACGGCGGAAGTCTGGGCCGCCCTCGCCAAGGGGTTCGACGATTTCGAAGCGTATCGCAGCGATGTGATTTTCCTGTGCATCACCTATGTGGTCGTGGGCCTCGTCATGTCGCGGTTGGCATTCGGAATGGACCTGTTGCCGCTCTTGTTTCCCCTCGCCTCGGGCTTCGCGCTTGTCGGCCCCGTTGCAGGGGTCGGCCTTTACGAGATGAGCCGGCGTCGCGAACAAGGCGTTGCCGTCAGCTGGACGAATGCGTTCGATGTGTTGCAGGCGCCCGCAGTGGGGGCGATCGCGGTGTTGGGCATGGCGCTGGTGGTGGTGTTTCTGCTTTGGCTGACGGCCGCGTGGGAAATCTATCGTTACACGCTCGGACCCGTGTCGCCGACATCCGCGAGTGCATTCCTGCACGACGTGTTCCTGACCGATCGCGGCCATCTGCTGATTGTTGCAGGTGTGGGAGCGGGATTCCTCTTTGCGGTATTTGCGATGATGATCAGCATCGTCTCGTTTCCGTTGCTGGTCGACCGCGATGTCGGGCTCGACACGGCCATCCGGACTTCCGTGCGCGCGGTTGTCGCCAATCCGATTCCCATGGCGCTATGGGGACTGATCGTGGCGGGCGGATTGGTGATCGGATCGATTCCGGTCTTCGTCGGACTCGCCATCGTGCTGCCCGTGCTGGGGCACGCGACCTGGCATCTCTATCGAAGTCTGGTGGCGCCCTGACGGGCTTCCGATTGTTCCGGCGGTGTCGGGCGTATAATTTGTTTTATCCGACGGATCGCAGATGGGTGAAACCCCGGTGCGGTGTTTCATCGTTTGTGTGACGTCACATCGAGGGAGTGCCGCATGTCGCGCCTGTTCGCAGCAATTGCCGCCATTGCCACGCTCGCATTGGTTCCCGGCCGCGCCGATGCCGAAACACTTTCGCTCGTCGGATACAGCACGAAAGTGTGCCAGCTCACGGGCCAGATCGATTGGGTGACCAATCAGCCGACAAATGCGCAGACGCAAACAAATGCCGGTTTGGTCGCCGTCGATCTCGGCTTTCCCGTCGATAGCGGCAAGGGCCCGCTCTATTTCCTGTTCGGCGATTCGCGGCCGATTTCGCATCCGCCATTCGGCATCGTGATGCCCGACGATGCGCTGGGCTGGACGATGCGCACCGCGCCGCCCGACAGCCAGACCTGCCTCGATATGCAACTCGCGAAATCGGCGCCGCATAGCTTCGCGCATCCGACCGTGCTGCCCCCGATCGACCAGGGCACGTTCAACGTGCCCTCAGGCGGAACATTCCTGGGGGACAAATTCTATGCGTTCTTCTGGACGGACCATTGCTCGCGTCCGGATCTTTTGTTGCCGGATCCGATCGCGCCCGAGACTCTGCCCGTGCCGCCCATGGGATCGTTCTGCCCC
>JBEKLK010000302.1:0-4512 GCA_050010235.1 Rhizomicrobium sp. | reverse complement strand
CGGGTCTCATCGGCGCTTCCAACAGCCCGATTTCAGGCGTGGGCATCCTCGCGATCCTCTCCTGCGCCGCGCTGCTCGTCGCGGTCGCGCATACAAGCCCCGATTCGCGCAGCGCACTCGTCGCCTATGCGCTTGTCGTAACGGCGGTCGTTTTCGCCATCGCCACGATCTCCAACAACAACCTCCAGGATCTGAAGACGGGACAGCTTGTCGGCGCGACACCAAGCGCGCAGCAATGGGCGCTCGTCATTGGCGTGATAGCGGGAGCGGCCATCATCCCGCCCGTGCTCAACCTGCTCGCTCAAGCCAATGGCTTCGCCGGAGGGCCGCATCCGGCAGGCGCAGTCGGAAAGCCTCTCGGCGCGCCGCAGGCGAACCTGATATCGGCGCTCGCCCTGGGTGTGATCGAGCACAAGCTCGATGCAGTCATGCTGGGGATCGGTTGCGCGCTCGGCGTCGTCCTTGTCGCGCTGGACGAATTCATGGGCTGGCGCAAATGGCTGAGGCTGCCGCCGCTGGCCGTCGGCATCGGCATCTATCTTCCCATGTCTGCGACCCTACCGGTCGTGATCGGCGCGGTGATCGGTTATTGGTACGACAGACGTGTCGTGCGCCGGAAAGATTCCGAATATCGCAAGCGCCTCGGCGTGCTTGTGGCATCGGGAATGATCGTGGGCGAGAGCCTGTTCGGCGTGCTGCTCGCGGGCCTCATCGTCGCCCATGTGCCGCTCGCGCTCGTGCCGGACGATTTCGCGCCCGCCAACGGAATCGGGCTCGGCGCCTTCATTCTCTTGATCGTCGTGCTCTACGGCTGGATGCTGCGTCGGCCGGAGAAACTTACGGCTGGCAACTAAGCTGTCAGAGCGCGAACGCCGGTAGCCTTTTAAACGCGGAGGTCGCGCGTCCGCTAGAAGCTGCGTGACTTGATCGCCTCGTGGCGCGCGATCACATGGTGCGCCTGCTTCAGATGCGGCTGGTCGAGCATCTTGCCGTCGAGCGAGGCAACACCAGCGCCGCTCGCAAACGCCGCCACGACACGACGCGCATGTTCGACATCGGCAACCGAAGGCGAGAACGCGGCGTTGATCGGATCCACCTGATCGGGGTGGATTGCGAGCATGCCGGTGAATCCTTCGCGCTGCGCCGCGCGCGCGTAAGCTTCAAGACCGGCCGTGTCCCGGAAATCGGCGAAGAGCGTGTCGATCGGTTCCACCCCTGCCGCTTTCGCCGCCAACAGACACATCGAACGCACCATCCGATAGGTGAAGGCAAAGCGTCCGTCATTGTCGCGATTGGTGGCTGCGCCCAGCGCTGCCGACAGATCCTCCGCACCCCAGGTCATGGCCGCAAGCCGCGGCGGAGGATTGCGATATTCGCCGAGCGTGAGTGCGGCCACCGGCGTCTCACTCGCGACCGGCATGACAGCGATGCCGCCCAGCGGCAGACCGTGCCGCGCTTCGAGCGCCGTCAACTCCTTGTCGAGCGCGCGCAGGACATCGGGGGAATCCGGTTTTGGCACTACCAGCCCGGCCGGCGCCGCGGCGACGATCGCTTCGAGATCGCGTCTGCAGTCTTCGGTGCCGTAAGGATTGACCCGCACCCAGAGCGATGTGCCCGTCCGGGATTGCAGATATTCCCGCGCGAGTCCGCGTGCCGCGGGACGCTTGTCGGCGGCGACCGCGTCTTCGAGGTCGAGGATCAGCGCGTCGGCGCGCGAGGACTTCGCCTTGGCGAGCTTTCTCTCGCTGTCTGCCGGAACGAACAGGAAGGAGCGCAGGATCATTTCGGTTTCCGGATCATCAGCGCCGAGCGCTTGCAGCTGGCGACGAGTTCGTTTCGCTGATTGAAGGCGCGGTGTGCGAACACGACGATCCCGTTGTTCGGCCGCGAGGACGACGCGCGGACTTCCAGCACTTCGCTTTCGATGTGCAACGTGTCGCCGTGAAAGACAGGCTTGGGAAACCGCACTTCGTCCCAGCCGAGATTGGCGACCGTCGTGCCGAGCGTGGTCTCGCCCACCGAAATGCCGACCATCAACCCGAGGGTAAAGCAGCTGTTGACGACGCGCTGGCCGAATTCCGTTTCGGTCCGGCAATATTCCTCGTCGAGATGCAGCGCGGCGGGGTTATGCGTCAGCGCCGAGAAGAACACATTGTCGGCCTCCGTCACCGTGCGGCGGATCGGATGGGCAAATTTGCGGCCGACCTCGAATTCCTCGAAATAAAGTCCTGGCATCGGCGAATCCCTTTGGGCGAAACCATCATAACGCAGTAGCCGGGCCATGCAGAATCGGACTTGACGGCATTCGGCATTGACCCGCGGCCTTCCATTCCACCGTCCGCAGATTGGGTGAATTGGATCGTGACGTTAGAACTTGACCACATTATCCTCGCCGATAACGATCGAAATCGGACATTACGAAACGGCCTGATGGAGGATTTGCAGCCATGACCTCGCTTGTATCCCGCAACTTCACGGCATTCCTCGGCGCGCGCGACCGGGACAAGACGCGAACCTTCTATCGCGATGTGCTGGGTTTTGAACTTGTCGGTGACGATCAATTTGCGCTGATATTCAAGCTTCATAACGGCACGTTGCGTATCTCGCCAATGCCAAATTATACACCGCAGCCCTTTACGGCCCTTGGCTGGGAAGTGCCCGACATCAAGTCCGCAGTGAAAGAATTGGGCGCGAAAGGCATCACGTTCGAGCGCTTCGACGGCATGGGCCAGGATGAACTCGGCATCTGGACCGCGCCGGGTGGTTCGGGTGTCGCCCAAGTCCACGCGGCGGCGCGCGTGGCGTGGTTCAAGGATCCGGACGGCAACGTCCTCAGCGTGACGCAATTTTAGTGCCCTGATGGAGCGCGGGCTTCCAGCCCGCATTCTAACAGCTATTGCGCGCAAGATGCGCGCGCTCCAGAAAAGGTTTAGTACCCGCGTCCCCCCGCGCCTGCGTTTCGATAAGGGGAATTTCCACTACAATTCTCTCAATACGACTTCGGCAGGTCGAGCACGTTTTCCGCGATGAAGGACAGAATCAGTTGCTCCGACACCGGCGCGAGGCGCGTCACTACCGATTCGCGAAACAGCCGCTCCACCTGGTATTCGCGCGCATATCCCATGCCGCCATGCGTCATCACCGCGCGCGTCGCAGAGTCGAAAGCTGCGCGCGCGCCGAGGAACTTCGCCGCGTTCGCTTCCGCGCCGCAAGGCTGCTTGTTGTCGTACAGCCACGCCGCGCGCAGACACATCCAATAGGCGCTTTCGAGCGCGGCCCAGCTTTCGGCCAGCGGATGCTGGATGCCCTGGTTCTGACCGATGGGCCGGCCGAACACGTTGCGGTCGCGGGCATAAGCGCTCGCGCGGCGGAGCGCGTCGCGTCCGAGGCCCACAGCTTCGATGCCGACAAGAATGCGCTCCGGGTTCAGGCTGTCGAGCAGATAGCGGAAACCGCGGCCCTCTTCGCCCACGCGATCCTCGTCCGGCACGAACAGATCGTCGATGAACACCGTGTTGGAATCGACCGCGTTGCGGCCCATTTTCGCGATGCGGCGCACTTCGACCTTGGTGCGATCGAGATCGGTGTAGAAGAGCGTCATGCCGTCGGTCGGCCGCTTGCATTCGGCCTTGGGAACCGTGCGAGCCAGGATCAGGATCTTGTCGGCTTCCTGCGCCGTCGTCGTCCAGATCTTCCGCCCACGGACGATGTAGCCGTCATTGGTGCGCCGCGCGAAGGTTTCGATGCTGGTGGTGTCGAGGCCGGCGTTCGGCTCGGTGACGCCGAAGCAGGCCTTTTGCTCGCCCTTGATCAGCGGCGTGAGCCACCGCGCCTTTTGTTCCGCCCTGCCATGCACCACGATGGCGTGCGGCCCGAACAGGTTGATGTGGATGGTGGATGCAGCCGAGAACCCTCCCCCGCCGCTCGTCACGGCGTGCATCATGATCGCAGCTTCGGTGACGCCGAGCCCGGCGCCCCCCAGCTCTTCCGGCATGGTGATGCCGAGCCAACCCGCTTCCGCCATCGCCTTGTGGAATTCGTCCGGGAAACGGGGCGCCTGGTCGCATTCCGTCCAATAATCGTCGCCGAAACGGGCGCAGATCTTCGAGACCCCGTCGTGGATGGCGCGCTGGTCTTCGGAAAGAGAGATGTCCAACGGGCCCTCGGAGGGTTGAGCACAATCCTTCGTCAAGCTAGGCCCGCAGAGGCCTTGAGGTCAATTTCGCAGCAATTTCAAAATGTTAGCTGCCGAACAGAGAAAGAGGGTTTTGCTGCAATCCGTCTAAATCGCCAATTGCGCAATAATTTCAGCGGGCTAATATCGATTTGAGGGGAAATACGGGGGCTCACGGGGTATAAGTCCCGCCCGCGTTCGAGTGCGGTGTCGCCACATGGGCGAAAGCCGCCGTGGAGATGCATCAGGAAAATGAGTTCCGCTTTGGCTGAGGAGCCTGGCCTGAAGGGGCCCGCGCATCCGACCGGTATGAAGCCGACAGACGTCAGCAACCCGGA
>JBEKLK010000301.1:0-4518 GCA_050010235.1 Rhizomicrobium sp. | reverse complement strand
CTGGTCTTCGAAGAAAATTACCTGATGCTTGAGGAGCGCCGCGCGGATCGATCCGATGGTTCGCGCGTCGAGCTCGCGCGACAAATCCACGCCGCGCACGACGGCGCCGATGGTCGGCGTAACCGTTTCGATCTGCAGGCTTCCGATTTGCGTCATCGCCGCGAACTCCGAACGGCTCTCACCAGTTGAGCGCCGGATAGCCATGTTCCAACATCCAGACCGCCCGCGCCAGATGGCTCTCGGCGATCTGGATCGCGCGGTCCCGGTCTGTCGCGAGATCGAAGCCGAAAATGACCCGCGCCATGTCCGGCGGATCGGCGCCTTCCGCGCAGGCATCGAGAAGCCGCGCATACAGCGTCAGATGGTCCGTATCGTAAACCGTGACGTCCGCCGACCAGGGACACAGCGTCCAAAGCCCGGCTGCCGGGGCCGTTTTCCTGTCGGTCATGGATCGTCCGTCAGAGCGATACCGGAGGATTATACACGACTAATGCTATCTGGTAAATCGTATATCTGCGCCCTTTTTTCACCTCTCCCGCTTCGGGGGCTTCGCACATAATCCAAATCGCCCGGGGAGTTTTTGTGCAGAAGCCTGCCAGTCTGTCTTGGAACTCTGACGGCATGCTATCCAACTCTACCGACCTACTGGAGCGGCAGGAGCGATAAGAATGATGCAAAAGCAAAACCCCAGATTTTCGACCAACCCTTTGCTTGACGACCTTTGACCCACGTCGAGTTACGGGCATGATTACATTGCTCGCTCCAGGCGCCGTGTTGGGTGCGGACAAATGCCGCGCTCAAATCTGTGTCAGTACCGAACAGAGGTGCGGGATGAACAGAACGCGAGGTTACGGCTATTCAAATCTCGCACCACCCTAGTGCCAATTAGGCTCACACCAACCAGGCGGAATTACTTATGGCTATCAATCCCGCGATTGCTATTGCGCTAATCGCGCCCGCGGCAATTGTAGCGATCACGTTCCACGAAGCCGCTCATGGCTATGTCGCCCGCTATTTTGGCGACGACACCGCGATGCTTCGGGGACAATTGACGTTGAACCCTCTCAAACACATCGACCCGGTAGGGACCATCTTGCTTCCAGCGGCGCTCGTTCTTCTGAACACGGGTTTCATCTTCGGATACGCAAAACCTGTGCCGGTAAACCCGAATGCACTCTTTCATCCTAAGCGCGATATGGTCTGGGTCGCCGCAGCAGGACCAGCCATGAACATTATTCTGGCGGCCCTATCATTCCTGCTCATTTTTCCGGCGCGACTCACTGGCCATTCTCTCGCCTACTGGCTCATACCAACCCTCCTAAACTCAATTCTAATCAACCTGCTTCTAGCGATCTTCAATCTAATTCCGCTTCCTCCTTTGGACGGTGGAAAGGTAGCTGTTGGCCTGTTGCCCAGGTCCCTCGCACTGCCACTTGCAAAATTAGGACGCTTCGGCTTTCTAATTCTCATCGGAGCTTTTGTTATCCTACCTTACATTGGCAGGAAAATCGGCGTGGACCTCAACGCGTTTGATTGGCTGGTTGCTCCCCCCGTTCACTACGTCATGACAACCGTCCGCGCTATGCTGTTACACCACTAAATCGACGGCGTCCTAATCGCAGAAAATGAGTACAACGTGATGATCTTGCTCTATCGAATACTTTACGAGCTGGGAAAGGTGCCCTTTCAGCTCGGCTTGTATGCGCTTGCCGTCCCCATGCTGATGCCTGCCGCAAAAGCAGGGTTGGCTGAGGCGCAAATGATCGTCGGCTTTGCGTATTTCAACGGCAAAGGGGTTCCAGCCAACGACGCAGAAGCATTTCAATGGCTACAAAAGGCCTCGAACCAAGGTTACGCCGTGGCGCAACGTGCTTTAGGCATAATGTATTTCAATGGTCGCGGTGTCGCGCGCGACAAGGCGCAAGCGGCAATATTGTTTCGCTCCGCCGCTGAGCAAGGAGACTCGACCGCGCAAATTCAATTGGGCCGAATGTGCATCACGGGTGACGGCGTTGCCAAAGACTATGCGGAAGCGTTCAAGTGGCTCAGCCAGCGGTCCCATCAAGGGGACGCGAACGTCCAATCAATGCTGGGATGGATGTACCGGAGCGGCAGTGGCGTCGAAAAGAATTTACCCGAAGCTCAGAAATGGTATCGGCGCGCCGCCGATCAGGGACACGCGGAAGCTCAATTGAGCCTTGGTATCATGCAGGAATTGGGCGACGAAAAAAACTATGTCGGCGCGCTGAAATGGTATCAATTAGCGGCAAATCAAAAGAACCATACGGCGGAATTTAATCTTGGACGCTTGTACGAGCGCGGCTTGGGAACTCAAAAGGACCTGGCAGCCGCCTTCCAGTGGTATCGCGCCGCCGCCGAAGGAGGCAATGCGCCCGCCCAATTCTGTCTGGGAGCGATGCTTACGGGTGGCTTTGGTGTTGAGAAAAATCTCGAAGAAGCCGCGCAATGGTACGAACGATCGGCGAAGCAAGGTTATGCGTTAGCGTCCACAAACTTAGGCGTTCTTTACAAGACGGGCTCCGGAGTCAAGCAAGACTATTCGCTGGCTGCTACCTATTTTCGCCAAGGAGCCGAGAATAATAATCCTCTCGCCCAGTATCACCTCGGCCAAATGTACGAACAAGGTCTCGGCGTCGAGCAGGATCAGGCCACCGCGATCAATTGGTATCAGCGTGCTGCGGCCAGCGGCGTCGAGCAGGCCAAGGCGCGTTTGCTTGCGCTTGGCGCCACGCCGGTCGCTGAGGGAGTTTGGACTGCAAAATTGCAGACTTGAATAGACTTTGCCGGATAGGCGAGAGGGGGCGCGCTCGTGCAGCGTCAAATATTTCGGGTCTTACGCGCTGCATGAGCACCCCCTCACCCTGCCCTCTCCCCCATGGGGGCGAGGGGAAATTCTCCCGTTTCATTGCAACACGCCGCGTTCGCACAGAAGGGCGCCAAGATTTGATGTCATCGTGGTCTCCCTGCCGGTCAGGACGCGAAACGTGCGCGCGCCGCCGCACTCGCGTTGCGGACGGCGTCCGGCGAATAGCCGATCTGTTCGCACAGGCTCAGCATGTCGTACCAGAGCGTTTCGCCGGCCATCGCGCCGTCACGGAATTCGATTCGCGCCACGAAAGGCAGCGCGATGCGCTTGCCGGTGGGCGGCAGACCAAGAAACGGGCCCTTCGACGTCCCGTGCAAGGTCGCCCAGTGGACCAGCGTGTCGCCCTCCACGATCTCGCCTTCGATTTCGAAGCTTTGATCGGGAAAATTGACGTAAGAGGCTGCATATTGAAGCTTGACCTGGTCGCGGCCGCGAAAGAGGAGTCCCGTCGGCATGTGCCGGTAGGTGCCGTCGGGCAGATAGGTGCTTGCGGCCTTGGCCGAGTCATGGGCCAATTCGGCTTCGACATGGACCCGGTAGATTTTCATGATCTCGTCGCGCGTCACGGCTGCCTCCACAAACAGACTGTTAGTCTGTAAATACAGACCTGCAGTCTGTTCGTCAAGGGAACGGAAATCTTCGCGATGGTGAGCCAGGCCGAACGGCGCGCCGCCACCGTGGGTGGCATCGAAGACGCGGCGCGCAAGCTCTTTGCCGCCCGCGGCTTTGCGGACACCACCATCGACGACATCGCCGCGCACGCCGGCGTGGCCAAGGGCGCCGTCTATCATCACTTTTCCTCGAAAGAGGAGATATTTACCCGCGTTGTCGAAGCCGTCCAGGCGGAACTTGCGGCCGCGCAAATACCGGCCGCGCCGGCCAAGCTGCGCGATCCGCTGGACATGATCGCCGCGGGCGTCCTGCATTATCTTCTGGCGATTTCCGAGCCGGCCATCCGGCGGATCCTGCTGATCGACGGTCCAGCCGTGCTCGGCTGGCAGAAATGGCGCGACATCGACATGCGTTATTTCGGCGCGTTGACGAAGGCGGCCCTGGCAGGCGCGCTGGGCGATCGGGTTCCACCGCGCGAGATCGAGCCGCTGGCGCATCTTTTGATGGGTGCGATCATGGAGGCGGCTCTCGTCTGCGCCACGGCGGAGGAACCCAAGAAGCGCGCGAAGGAACTTTCCGCCGGGGTGCGCGCGCTCTTGGGCGGCCTGGTGCAGGCGCGCCGGCGAACGGCTTAATGATGGAACAGCGTGCTCGGCCGGTCGATCGGCCGGTCATGCCAATATCCGCCGCGATGATCGTTAAATATGAAGAAACCAAGAGCCGCGACCACGACGACCAGCGCCCCCAACACCACGGCGAGCAGCGTATTCGTCTTCCCCACGCCGTTGAGGTCCCGGTCGTCCATGCCGTTCTCCAAATAGAAACCTAAATTGAGAACGGCCTTCGCGCGGTCAGGTTCCTCGGCTACATTGCGGGCCAGCAAGAGACGGGTTGGGGATGCACAAATGCTAAGTTGGAAAATCGGCGACGTGAAAGTCAGCCGGCTCGTCGAACTCGAAATACCGGTCCCCTACAGCGAAAAATACTCGTTCCTGAAAGAGGCGACGCCCGAACGCTTG
>JBEKLK010000300.1:0-4548 GCA_050010235.1 Rhizomicrobium sp. | reverse complement strand
GACATACCAGGTGAAGCCGATTTCGACTCGCGCATCGGCCGGCGCAATCGCGAGATAGGATGTCGAGCCCACGACCGCCCCGTCGGCAAGACGACGCACCACAAACACGATCTGCCGGCCCTTCGCCATCTCTTCGACGAGCCAGGGCAAGCGGCTGGCAAAACCTTTGTTCGCGTCGATGGGAATGTAGCGCCACAGATCGGGATCGGCGCCGGCGCGAATGAGATCGGCACGATGACGGTCCTCCAGAGGCTCAAGCGCGACGAACCGCCCGCGCAATATTCTGGGACCGAGTGACGTCACGGGTTTCATGGGGCGCGCTCCGGAAGTTTTGCGATGAGGGGTTCGTGCGCCGTCGCGCGCAGGAAGCGCAACAGATCGTCCGGCGAAATGGCCGTCGTGCGGTCGTTGCGCAATGGATGAAAATTGAGCGGGTCGAGCGCCAGCATGCCTTCGTCGAGCACCACGCGCACACGGCCCGCGCGGTCGTTGACGACGGAAAAAGGCGTGACCGAGCCGGGAGGCACGCCCAGCACCTCGACCAAGAGCTCGGCCGAGCCGAACGAAAAGCGCGGCGCCGCGAGCGCGATGGACAGCGCCTTCAGGTCGATCGCCAGTTCTTCGCGGGCGACGACCAGCCACAATCCGTCCTTCTTGTCCTTGAGGAACAGGTTCTTGGTGTGACCGCCCACGAGATCGCCCCTAAGCGCCTTCGCCTCCTCCACCGTGAAGACGGGAGCATGGGATTGGGTGCGGTGAGCGATGCCCAGTGCATCGAGCCGGGCCAGAAGTTCGCGATCGGTCAAGGGGGCGGGATTTGTCATGCACTTGGCATTATGATGGCCGGCATCACTGCTGCAACGCCTGACATTCGGGGACCGTCATGAACATCTCACATATCGCGCGCGCCGCCGCGGTCGTCCTCTTCGCCGCGCCGGCGGCGCAGGCGGCCGCGCTGCCCGTCGTCAAGCACATGCTCGCCGACAAGAACGCCGATTACGATCTCGCCATCGACTATCCGCAGACGGGGATGAAAGCGATCGACGACGATCTCGTGCAAAGCGTGAAAGCCTACGCGGCCGATTTCCGCCGCGAGGCGAAAGGCGCGCGTGCCGATAGCGGGCGGGCCTACACGCTCGAAGCGCATTACGATGTGGTGCGAAACGATGCGGACGGCTTCGCGGTCAAATTCGACGCGGAAATCGACATGGCCGGCGCCCATCCCAACGAGGACATCTGGACGGCGAATTACCTGCGCGCGGACGGTTGGCGCATCTATCTGCCGGAATTGTTCGACGGTCCGCGCGCGCTGCCCAAGATCAGCGCGGCTGCCATCGCCGATCTCGACCGCCGCCTCACGACGGGCGCGGAGCCCGTCAGCGACAAGGATTGGGTGGCGCGCGGGGCCGCACCCGTGGGCACGAACTTCGCCGTCTTCGCGCTGATGCCCCATGCGATCCACTTCTGGTTTCCGCCTTACGCCGTGGCATCGTTCGCGGCCGGACCGCAGGAGACGGAGATTCCGCTGGCGCCTCTGCGCGCTTATCTGAGGCCCGATCCGCGCGCGCCCGCGGCGTCATTCGATTGTGTCCGCGCGGCGAGCCCCACAGAGCGGGCGATCTGTGCCGATGTGGCGCTGGCGCGGCTCGATCGCGCCGTGGCGGAGGCCTATGCCACGGCGCTCACCGAGGCGAACGACGACGGGCAGAAGACCGCCCAGCGCACGCGGCAACGGGCGTGGCTCGGCCGACGCAACGACGCCTGCAAAACCCAGGCGGGCGCAGGGCTCATTGCCTGCCTGACGGGGGTCTATCGCGAGAGGTTGGCCTCGTTCCAGCCGGGGCAATGAGCGGGTTCCGGTGGGAGCGCGGGCTTCCAGCCCGCCTTCTCTAATATTCATCGCCCGGCGGGCTGGAAGCCCGCGCTCCATTCCACAGGCTCGGCAAATTGGCCCGAAAACCCTAAATTCCGGGCGCTATTGAATCTTCCGGGCCGGTGGGCGATAAGCCCCGTCCTACTTGGATCGCGGGCGTAGCTCAGGGGTAGAGCATAACCTTGCCAAGGTTAGGGTCGGGCGTTCGAATCGCCTCGCCCGCTCCAGGTATTTCCGGTGCACCGAGCCGAACTGCTCGCCGAGAGGTGGGGGGCTCGCGGCTCGTTAGACGCCCTAGCTGTTGTCGCCTACAAATATCGAAACAGTTTTGTCATAGCGAACGGTCAAAGGCGCAGGCGGCAGTGAAGCAAAGGCGTTCGGCAAAAGCTGTGGCCGGTAGCCGTTCGATTGAAGAAATTCAACGATTTCCTTACCAAAATTCCGCGGTTCGAGACCGTGCCCGGTAAGGAAAACAAAAATCTGCGAACCGGCCGGAATTTTTGGATCACTTAAGAGTTGACGCTTGAGTTCATCACTCATTATCCGCTGAGGAGGTCTGTTGATATTGACGGTGTGTGCGGTAATACCGCCAGATTGGTTGTAGGAGGTAACGCTGACAGTCTCTGGCTGTGTTTTGTCGTCAGGCATTCTTGTCTCCAACATTCACTGTATGTGCAGTGACGCCGCCCTTTTGATTGTGCGAAGTGACATTATAACTGCCTGGCAGCGCCCCGGACTTGCCGCCGGTCAACCAAAGTAACACGGCAATAACCATTGCGACTCCGCAGGCCGCAATGATCGTCCAGCCGATGACTGGCGAAATTGAATGCCACATTAAGCCCCCGACCAACCCAAGGACCGTTAGCGCTACTGCGAAAATAATACCCGAAATCGTTCGCTGCATATTTCTATTCCTCTGTCGAACGGACGCCGTCGGACTCCCTGCCAATCAGCCAAGGTCCCAATGATTTATGAACTGAGCAATGGTTGCGGCGCCGGCCGCAACTGTCAGCTTACCATCATATCGAACATCGACCCAGCCTTTGCGGACGTCATCGTTGACCTGAACAACTTCCGCTGTGCGACCGGGCGTTTTTGGCACGGAATTTCTGGCCGACAACAAACCGGCGAGAATCTCTGTCGGAGTGAAATTCGGCCTATGCATCATACGTCAGCACCACATCCGCGCTCGTCGGCACCGCCTGACAGGTGAGCACGTAGCCCTGCGCGATTTCGGATGCGGTGAGTCCGTAGTTCTTCTTCATCGCGACGGTGCCCGCCAAAACCTTCGCGCGGCAGGTGGTGCACACCCCGCCTTTGCAGGCATAGGGCGCCGGCAGGCCCGCGGCCTGCACGCTCTCGAGGATGTTGCCCTTGGCGGCATCGAAGGGGATTTTCGCGCGCCGGCCGTCCAGGGTGACCGAAATTTGCAGGCCCGCGGCTTTTTTCTGCAGCACTTCGTCGCGCGCAAGCTGTTCGGCGGAGACTGCCCCGGTGGTGAAGCGCTCGATGAAGATCCTGTCGAGCGAAACGCCGCGCGCCTTCAGCGCCTCTTCCGCCGCATCCATCATCGGGCCGGGGCCGCAGATGAAGAACGCATCCGCGGAGCCCGCGTCGACCAGCGTCGAAAACACCGCCTCGCATTTTTCGCGGTCGAGGCGGCCGTTGAACAACTCGACTTCCTCGGCTTCGTTTTCCAGGAAGTGATAAATCTCCAGCCGGTCGAGATAGCGGTTCTTCAGACCCGCCAGCTCCTCCAGAAACATGATCGAGGCGGAATCGCGATTGCCGTAGAGAAGAGTGAACCGGCTCAGCGGGTCCTGTTTCAGGATCGTCTTCAGGATCGACAGCACGGGCGTGATGCCCGAGCCGCCCGCCAGCGCGACATAATAGGGTGCTGCCGCGCCCGTTTCCGGCAGCACGAAGCGGCCCATGGGCGGAAGCACTTCGATCGTGTTGCCGGTGGCGAGCGCGCCGTTTGCCCAGGACGAAAAACGGCCGCCCGGCATCTGCTTCACCGCAATGCGGATTTCGTTGTCGTGCGGCGCGACGCAGACCGAATAATTGCGGCGCAGATCCTCGCCGTTGAGTTGCGTGCGCAAGGTCAGATGCTGGCCGGCCTTGAACGCGAAGGCGCTTTTCAGCTCGTCCGGGATCTCGAAACGGATCGACACCGCATCCGCCGTCTCGCGGCGCACGTCCGCGATCTTCAGGAGATGGAAGCCGGCGTTGATCGACATGTCAGTGGCACTTGAAACGGTCGAACGGCTCGCGGCAATTGAGGCAGCGATGCAGCGATTTGCAGGGCGTGGAGCCGAAGCGGCTGAGCTCTTCGGTGTGCTGCGAACCGCAACGCGGGCATTCGGCCGCGGTTTCGCGCAAGGCCCGCTTGGCAGCACCCTTCGGCGGCGGCGCGATGCCGTAGGCCCGGAGTTTTTCGCGGCCCTCGTCGCTGATCCAGTCCGTCGTCCACGGGGGAGACAGCGCGGTCTCGATTCTCATCTCCGAAAGCTTCGCGCGATCGAGTGCGGTGCGGATATCGGCTTCGATCGCGATGGTGGCGGGGCAGCCCGTATAGGTGGGCGTGATGACCACCGCACCTTCCTTCACCTCGCGCACGATGCCGAGATCGACAACCGACACGCAGGGGATTTCCGGGTCCGGCACATGTGTGA
>JBEKLK010000299.1:0-7850 GCA_050010235.1 Rhizomicrobium sp. | reverse complement strand
CGCCCAGGTGACGGTGGTGCCCGAGGTGAGCAGGATCATGGTGTTGAGCAGCGGGAAGTGCCAGGGATCCAGGGTCACGATGCCGGCGGGCGGCCAGCTGCCGATCGAGACATCGTTGAAGAAAATCGCCGAATTGAAATAGGCCCAGAACCAGGCCACGAAGAACATCACTTCCGAGGCGATGAAGAGCAGCATGCCGTAGCGCAGATGCAGCTTCACCACCGGGGTATGGTTGCCCAGATGGATGCTTTCGTTGATCACATCGCGCCACCAGCCGGCCATGGTGTAGAGCACCAGCGCCAAGCCGATCAGGAAGATCCAGGGCTGTCCGTTCACCGGCAGGTGGAAGAAGCCGCTGTAATCCTTGTTCATCCAGAACACGGCGCCGCTGAGCATGGTGAAGGCGCCCAGCGAGCCCACGATGGGCCACGCGCTGGGATCAACCAGATGATAGTCGTGCTTCGCGTCACCGCTCATGACTTTGCCCTCTCTGCTACCCGAAATGTTCGTGCCACTGCACGAGACTCATCAGGTAAATCAAAACTCCCAATGCGACCAGCGAGACCGCCAGGACGATATTGCGTTTACGGCGTTCCTTTTGCGCGCGATTATCATCGTCATCCGTCATGTCCACAGCGGCGGGATATGAAGCAGACGCTCGACGATCAGCGCGGCGAAGGGAACGAAAATATAAAGCAGCGAAACCGCGAACAGCCGCTTGGCCGCCGGTTCCTTCACGGTGTCGCGTTCGCGCCATGTGGCGAAGGCTTCCAGGATCATCCAGAAGCCCATGCTGGCCGAGGCCACCAGATAGACCATGCCGCCCAACCCGATGAAGGCGGGCACCACGCCCAGGGGCACAAGCAGAAGCGTGTAGGCCATGATGTGGCGGCGGGTGACGGGCTTGCCCTTCACCACCGGCAGCATCGGTATGCCGGCGCGGGCGTAATCTTCCGACCGCCACAGCGACAGGGCCCAGAAATGCGGCGGGGTCCACACGAAGATGATCGCCACCAGCACCAAAGGCGCCAGCGACAATGAGCCGGTGACCGAGGCCCAGCCAATGGCCGGGGGAAGCGCGCCGGCCAGCCCGCCGATCACGATGTTCTGCGGCGTACGGCGCTTCAGCCAAAGCGTGTAGACCACGACATAGAAGAAGACGGTGAAGGCGAGCAGCGAGGCCGCCAGCAGATTGACGAACAGCCACATCATCGACACCGAGAGGGCCGTCAGCGCCCAGCCATAGGCCAGCGCCTCTTCCCGCGCCACATGTCCCAGCGGAATGGGCCTGGTGGCGGTGCGGGTCATGAGGCCGTCGATATCGCTGTCATAAGCCATGTTCAGCGCGCCCGACGCGCCGGCCGCGATGGCGATGCAAAGCAAAGCCGTAAAAGCGGTGAGCGGATGGACATGGCCGGGCGCAACGATGATCCCCGCCAGCCCGGTGAACACCACCAGAGACATCACGCGCGGCTTCAACAGCGCGAAATAGTCCCCGACAGTAGTGACCCGGCTATAGGCAAAGGATTCCGCAATCGCCATTTGGTGCCTTTAGTGGATATGCGGCAGTTCGTTGAACTGGTGGAAGGGCGGCGGTGACGGCAGCGTCCATTCCAGGGTGGTTGCGCCCACGCCCCAGGGATTGTCGCCCGCCAGCCGCTTGGCCGCGAAAGCCTCCGCCAGCATGCCCAGGAAGATCAGCACCCCGAAGCCGGCGATGAAGGCGCCGATCGAGGAGACAAAATTCCAGCCCGCGAAGGCGTCCGGATAGTCGGCGATGCGGCGCGGCATGCCGGCAAGACCCAAAAAGTGCATCGGGAAGAAGGCGATGTTGACGCCGATGAAGGTGACCCAGAAATGCAGCTTGCCCAGCGTCTCGTTGTACATGTAGCCGGAGATCTTCGGGAACCAGAAATAGAAGCCGCCGAAGATGGCGAACACGGCGCCCAGACTCAGCACGTAATGGAAGTGCGCCACCACGTAATAGGTATCCTGCAGCACCACATCGACGCCGGCATTGGCCAGGACCACGCCGGTGACGCCGCCCACGGTGAAGAGGAAGATGAAACCGGTGGCCCAGAGCATCGGGGTTTTGAACTCAATCGAACCGCCCCACATGGTGGCGATCCAGCTGAACACCTTGATGCCGGTTGGCACCGCGATCACCATGGTGGCAAAGACGAAATAGGCCTTGGTGTCGACCGACAGGCCCACCGTGTACATGTGATGCGCCCAGACGAGGAAGCCGATGAAGCCGATCGCCACCATCGCGTAGGCCATGCCGAGATAGCCGAAAATGGGCCGCTTGGAGAAGGTCGAGATCACGTGGCTGATCATGCCGAAGCCCGGAAGGATCAGGATGTAGACTTCCGGGTGGCCGAAGAACCAGAACAGATTCTGGAACAGGATCGGATCGCCGCCGCCGGCCGCGTTGAAGAAGCTCGTGCCGAAATGGCGGTCGGTCAGGAGCATGGTGATCGCGCCTGCCAGAACCGGCATCGACAGAAGCAGCAGGAACGCCGTCACAAGGATCGACCAGACGAACAGCGGCATCTTGTGCAGGGTCATGCCCGGCGCGCGCATGTTGAAGATCGTGGTGATGAAGTTGATCGCGCCCAGGATCGAGGACGCGCCGGCCAGATGCAGCGAGAAGATCGCGAAATCCATGGCGGGCCCGGGCGAGCCGGTGGTCGACAATGGGGCGTAGATCGTCCAGCCGCCGCCGACACCCATGCCGCCGGAGTCGCCCTCGACGAACATGGAAATGATGAGGAACGAAAACGAGAACGGCAGCAGCCAGAACGAGATGTTGTTCATGCGCGGAAACGCCATGTCCGGCGCACCGATCATCAGCGGCACCAGCCAGTTGCCGAAACCGCCGATCATCGCCGGCATGATCATGAAGAACACCATGATCAGTCCATGGCCCGTGACGAAGACGTTGAAGGTATGCGGATCCTTGAAAATCAGATGGCCCGGATACATCAGATTCAAGCGCATCATCATCGACAGAAAGCCGCCCACGAGCCCCGCGCAGATCGCGAAGATCAGGTACATCGTTCCGATGTCCTTGTGGTTCGTGGAGTAGACGTAGCGCCGCCAGCCGGTGGGATGATCCGCGGGCGCGTGTGCGATGTCGGCCATATGGCTTGTCCTTGTTATTTCGCGAGGGCGGCGACGCGCGTCGCATCGGGCGACGGCTCATCGGCGGACGCGAACTTCTTCTTCGCACCCGCAACCCAGGTTTCGAACGCCGCCTCGGAAACGACTTTCACTTCGATCGGCATGAAGGCGTGATGGGCGCCGCACAGCTCCGAGCATTGACCGTAGAACGTGCCTTCCTGGGTGGCCTCGAACCACGTCTCGTTGAGGCGCCCCGGGACGGCATCCATCTTCACGCCGAACTGCGGAACGGCCCAGGAATGGATCACGTCGGCGCCGGTGGTGACGATGCGGACGACTTTGTTCACCGGAACAACGACGACATTGTCGACGCCGAGCAGGCGCGGTTCGCCGGCCGCTTTCGCCTTGTCGTCGGAAAGCCCAAGCGAGTCGAACTGGAAATCGCCGTTGGTTTGGTACTCGTAGGTCCAGTACCACTGCTTGCCGATCGCCTTGATCGTCCCGTCGGACGGCGGAATCTCGGCTTCGTAGTAAAGGAGCTTGAAGGACGGGATCGCGATCACCACCAGGATGACCACCGGCAGCACGGTCCAAACCACTTCCAGCAGCGTATTGTGGCTGACCTTGCTGGGAACCGGATTGGCCCGCTTGTTGTAGCGGATGATGATCCAGACGAGCAGCGCCAGCACGAACAGCGTGACGGCGGTAATGATGTAGAGGACGAAGGTGTGAAATTCCTCGATCCGCGCCATGACCGGTGTCACGGCCGGCTGGAAGCCGGTTTGCCAGTTATAAGGTAGCGCCAGTGCGCCGCCCGCCGAGGCGAGCAGGCCCGCGACAATGCCGGCACCCAGTCTCAAATTCTTGCGTAGCATCCGGCGACCTCGAAAGACGGTTCGCGAGCGGCCCCGAACGGCCCCCGCTGCCGCGAAGATTCGACCGCGGGATTTAGGGGGGCTAAGCCACTGAAGTCATTGCGACAGTATGCCACTGTGGGACGCAAAACCACCCTCGAGGTGACCCGTCCTTCGCCAATCGTCACTATGTAGGAACGGAAAGACCGGAGATTCGCACATGCCAAAGACCGACGAAGGGTTCTTCGAAAGGGCCGGGCTGGACCGGGCCAATGTGCAATCGCTGGTCGACGAATCCCTGAGGGATTCAGACGATGGCGAGCTGTTTCTGGAGTACCGCCAGAGCGAGAGTTTCGTCTTCGACGACGGGCGCCTGAAGGCGGCAACTTTCGATACGACACAAGGGTTCGGGCTGCGCGCCGTGGCAATAAAGCTGTACAGCGACATCGACCCGCTTCGCTCCGCCGGCTTCGAAACCAAGATCAAGCTGCTGGAAGAGATGAACGCGTATGCACGCGCGAAGGATTCGCGCGTGCGGCAGGTATCCTGCTCGCTGTCCGGCGAGTGGCAGACGGTGGAGATCGTCCGTCCGGGCGGCGAAATCTATCGCGACATCCGGCCGTTGGTGCGAATCGGCGTGTCGGTCGTGGCGGAACAAAACGGCCGGCAGGAATCCGGCAGCTTCGGCGGTGGCGGGCGCAGCGGCTACGACACCTATCTCGATCCCGTCTATTGGCAGAACGCGATCGACGAGGCGTTGCGCCAGGCGCTGGTCAATCTCGAATCCATCCCCGCGCCGGCCGGCGAAACGACTGTCGTGCTGGGACCCGGATGGCCGGGCATCCTGTTGCACGAAGCCGTCGGCCACGGGCTGGAAGGCGATTTCAATCGCAAGAAGACTTCGGCGTTCGCAGGGCTTCTGGGCGAGCGCGTGGCGTCTCCGGGAGTCACCGTCGTCGATGACGGCACCATCGGCGGACGGCGCGGGTCGCTTTCCATCGACGACGAAGGCACGCCCACGAGCCGCACGGTTCTGATCGAAGACGGGATTCTCAAAGGCTATATGCAGGATCGCCAGAACGCGCGGCTGATGGGTGTGGCTCCGACCGGAAACGGCCGGCGCGAATCCTTCGCGCATTCGATCATGCCGCGCATGACCAATACCTACATGCTCGGCGGCGACAAAGCGCCGGATGAAATCCTCGCCAGCGTGAAGAAGGGCATCTATGCGGTGAATTTCGGAGGCGGCCAGGTGGACATCACGTCGGGCAAATTCGTGTTCTCGTGCACGGAAGCCTATTTGATCGAGAACGGCAAAGTGGGCGCTCCCATCAAGGGCGCGACCCTGATCGGAAACGGTCCGGAGGCGATGACGCGCGTGAGCATGATCGGCAACGACATGAAACTCGACAGCGGCGTCGGCACCTGCGGCAAGAACGGACAATCGGTTCCGGTTGGCGTAGGCCAGCCGACGCTGCGGATGGACGGGCTCACGGTGGGCGGCACGGCGGCTTGATGCGAAACAGGTCGCGCCGCCACGATATTATCCGTGGCGTATCTTGAACCCGAGGATGATCAGCGCCAGGACCAGGGTGATCGCGTTGGCGGCGATCAGCGGGATGTCGTGCAGCAACAAGCCGTAGAGCAGCCACAGCGCGATCCCGATTGAGAACGTCAGGAACATCCCCAGCGAAATGTCTTTTGTGGAGCGCGTGCGCCAGGTCTTGATCGTCTGCGGCAGGAACGCAATGGTCGTGCAGAACGCCGCCCCCAGGCCGATCGCCGTCACATAACCCATGGCCCATCGTCCTTCTTGTATGCAGCCGCCGACATGACGGATTCGGAATTCCTGGCGGCCATCCTGTCCAATCCGACCAATCGCACGATTCTCGCGACCTTGCCCGCGCTCGATCTGCCCGATGCCTGGCTGGTGTCGGGCGCCTTGTTTCAGACGGTGTGGAACGAGCTGACGAACCGCCCGGCCGATCACGGAATCCGCGACTACGACATCTTCTATTTCGATCCCGACGATTCCTGGGCCGCGGAAGATGACGTCATCCGTCGCGTGCGGGCGGCCTTCGGCGGCGTGGCGGCGGATATTGAAATCCGCAACCAGGCGCGGGTACATCTCTGGTATGCGCAGAAATTCGGTGCGCCCTACCCACCTCTGGCGCGCGCCACAGACGGCATCGACAGATTCCTTATGCACAATGCGCAAGTGGGTATTCGCGCGCGCGGCGACACCTACGAAATCTATGCCCCGCGCGGTTTCCACGATCTCGCCAATCTGATCGTGCGTCCCAACCCCACGGCAAATTTTCGGGCCGATCTCTATTATGCCAAAGCGGAACGCTGGAAAGCGTCCTGGCCGGAGATTACGATAGTCCCGGCTTGATATCGGGAGGAATTCCATGCGCTACAACCAACTGGGCAATACGGGGCTTTTCGTTTCCGAAATCTGTCTGGGCGCGATGACGTTCGGCGGCCAGGGCATGTGGAAGGTCGTCGGCGCGCTCGAGCAGCCCGCGGTGACGGGCCTCGTCACCCGTGCGCTGGAAGCGGGCGTCAACTTCATCGACACGGCCGACGTATATTCCGAAGGTCGATCGGAAGAGCTCGTCGGTCGCGCGCTGAAGGAAAGCGGCGTCAAACGCTCCGATGTCGTGATCGCGACGAAGTGCTATGGCCGCGTCGGCAAAGGGCCCAACGATATCGGCGCCTCGCGCGGCCACATCATGGATTCGGTCGCAAGGAGCCTCGAGCGTCTGCAGCTCGATCACATCGACCTCTATCAGATCCACGCGCAGGACCCCGTCACGCCGGTCGAGGAAACCGTCCGCGCGCTGGACGATCTGGTTTCGCGCGGACTCGTCCGCTATATCGGCTGCTCCAATTGGCAGGGCTGGAAGATCATGAAGGCGCTGGGCATCGCCGAGCATCGGGGGCTCGCGCGTTTCGAAACCCTGCAGGCCTATTACTCGATCGCAGGCCGCGATCTCGAACGCGAGATCGTGCCGCTGCTCACCGACCAGAAAGTGGGGCTGATGGTCTGGAGTCCGCTTGCCGGCGGATTGCTCTCCGGCAAGTTCGGACCGGGCAGCAACGGACCCGAAGACGCGCGGCGCACCGCCTTCGATTTTCCGCCCGTGAACAAGGACCGCGCCTGGGCGTGCGTCGCCGCGATGCGCGAGATCGCGGACGCGAAAGGCGTCTCCGTCGCGCGCGTGGCGCTGGCCTGGATTCTCGCCAAACCTTTCGTCACCACGGTGATCATCGGGGCGAAAACGCCCGAGCAGCTCGACGACAATCTCGAAGCGGCGAACCTGACCTTGTCGCCGGAAGAGATTGCCAAACTGGACGAAGTCAGCGCGCTGCCGGGGGAATATCCCGGCTGGATGCTGGCCCGCCAGGGCTCCGAGCGTCGCCCCAAGGCCAAATGATGCTATAGTCGGAACTCAACCGAGGGGGAATCATGCGCACCGTTCTTTTGATCGTCGGCATTATCGGGCTGCTGGTGGGATTGCTCTGGGTCGGGCAAGGCTTGGGCTACGTCCATTGGCCGCGTTCGAGCTTCATGATCAATGAAATGAAATGGACCTATATCGGCGCAGCCGTTGCGTTCATCGGTTTCGCATTGGTCGTCATCTCGCGACGCCGCTAGCCGCGCAGGAATTCGACGAAGACGAGTTCCGGATCGCCCGGATCGAGATTCTCGATCCGGCCGCTGTCCGTGTAGCCGCGCTTTGCCAGCAGCGCGCGCATGGCTGCCTTCAGAGAAAATTGTAGTCTCTGAACAGCGGGGCCATGTCGCGCTGCCAATCGGTTTCGAAATGGCGCAGCAATTCTTCCGCACGTGTATAGCCGCGGGCGACG
>JBEKLK010000298.1:0-4553 GCA_050010235.1 Rhizomicrobium sp. | reverse complement strand
CGATGAAGCGCTGCGTCAGTCTTTCATGCAGCGCATCGGACAAGCGGTCTTCCACAGCGCGCGTCTGTTCCTGCCAATGCGCCGCGTCGGCAACCCAGCCCGGACGATGCGCGGCATAGGTCCAGGTGCGGATTTGCGCGAGGCGGCCGGAGAGCGTCGCGACATCGCCGTCGATTTCATCGAGCCGCGAAACCTGGCGCGCGAGCCAGTCCTCGGGCAGCACGCCGGCGTCGCTCATCAGATGACGATAGATCTGTCCCACCAGGCGCACATGCTCGTCGGGCGTGAGCTTGCGGAAATCCGGCAGCTGGCAGGCTTCCCATAGCCGCTTCACGCTCGCAGGCGTGCTCGCCAGAGCGCGATACTCGTCCTGGCCTGCGAGGATGCGCAGGCTCGCGAAATCCATGGCCGGTCGCGCCTTGGCAAGACCGCGTTGAGGCGGCGGCTCTTCGAGGCTTTCGATCAGGGCGCCGAGCGAGCGAAAGCTGAGCGCGGAATTGCGCCACTGCAGAATGCGCACGGGCTCGTAGCGATGGCCTTCGATGCGCGCGACGGTTTCTTCGTCGAGCGCTTCGGCTTCCGCGGTCACGCCGAACGTACCGTCGTTCATATGCCGGCCTGCGCGGCCAGCGATCTGGCCCAGCTCATCGGGCCGGAGCGGGCGAACGCCCACGCCGTCGAACTTCATGAGCTCTGCAAACGCGACATGGTCGACATCCATGTTGATGCCCATGCCGATCGCGTCGGTGGCGACGAGGAAATCCACTTCGCCCGATTGATAGAGCGCGACCTGCGCATTGCGGGTACGCGGGCTCAAGGCGCCGAGCACGACGGCCGCGCCTCCCCGCTGACGTCGCACGAGATCGGCGATGCCGTACACATCCTCGGCCGAGAAGGCGACGATGGCCGAGCGACGGGGCAGGCGTGTGAGTTTCTTGGCGCCGGTATAGGCGAGATCGGAAAAGCGGGGCCGCGTGATGAAATGCGCCTCGGGAACGAAGCGTTGAATCGTTCCCCGCATCGTTTCCGCGCCGAGGAAAAGCGTTTCCTCCTCGCCGCGGGCGTGGAGCAATCGGTCCGTGAAGACGTGCCCCCGCTCGGGATCGGCGCAAAGTTGAATCTCGTCGATGGCAAGAAAGGCCACGCCCAGATCGAGCGGCATCGCTTCCACCGTGCAGACGAAATATCGCGCCTCGGGCGGCACGATCTTCTCTTCGCCGGTGATGAGGGCCGCCAGCTTTGCGCCCTTGATACGGGCAACCTTGTCGTAAACCTCGCGGGCCAGCAGCCGGAGCGGCAGGCCGATCATGCCCGAACGGTGCGCGAGCATCCGCTCGATCGCGAAATGCGTCTTGCCAGTATTGGTCGGTCCAAGGACCGCGGCGATCCTGCCGCCTTCGGACGGACGCAGGGTGCCGCGGGCCGCGCGCCTGGGGTTCATCGCTTTGGAACTTGGGGGTTTTCTCACCCTGGGACAAGGCGAGCTTTGCGGAATCTAGAGGCCTGTGGATGGCGTGTCCGCGCCCGTGAACGGCCAATGAACGAATCAGGCCCGAATCACCAACCGAATCAATATCGTGCTTTGTTCTCATACTATGACTGGTTTGTCAAGATATGCGAACACCCATATCCTGTGGGCAAGCCAACGAATGGAGTCCGGATTCGCCGTATGGACCACATCCTCCGTAGGCGGAGGATATATGACGCAACCGCGACGGTCTCGTGACTCCTCCACAAACCCGCTTTGACCGGAATTTCGCACCTGCGATACTCGGACAATCCCCAGGAGAGAGACGGGTAGGATGAGCGTGAAAGAGCCCAAGGCCTGGACCGCATTGGCGGCCAAGGAGTTGAAGGACCGGCCGCTCGACAGCCTGGTCTGGCACACGCCCGAAGGCTTCGACGTGAAGCCGCTCTACACGGCCGCCGATCTGGAGGGGATCGAGGCCGTCGGCAGCGTGCCGGGAATCGAACCGTTCCTGCGGGGCGTGCGCGCCACGATGTATGCGGGACGCCCGTGGACCGTGCGCCAATATGCGGGGTTCTCGACCGCCGAGGAGTCCAACGCGTTCTACCGGAAGAATCTCGCGGGCGGGCAGATGGGGCTGTCGGTGGCCTTCGATCTCGCCACCCACCGCGGTTACGACAGCGATCACCCGCGGGTGACGGGCGACGTGGGCAAGGCCGGCGTTGCGATCGATTCCGTCGAGGACATGAAACTTCTCTTCGCGGGCATTCCGCTGGAGAAAATGTCCGTCTCGATGACCATGAACGGGGCGGTGATTCCGATCCTCGCGAATTTCATCGTGGCCGCGGAAGAGCAGGGCGTTCCGCCCGAAAAACTTTCCGGCACGATTCAGAACGACATCCTCAAAGAATTCATGGTGCGCAACACCTATATCTATCCGCCCGCGCCTTCGATGCGCATCGTGGCCGATATCATCGAGTACACGGCAAAGAAGATGCCGAAGTTCAATTCGATTTCGATCTCCGGCTATCATATGCATGAGGCAGGCGCGACGGCCACGCAGGAGCTCGCCTACACGCTGGCCGACGGAATCGAATATGTGCGCGGGGCGCTGGCGAAAGGATTGGCGGTCGACGAATTTGCGCCGCGGCTGTCGTTCTTTTTCGGCATCGGGATGAATTTTTTCATGGTAGTAGCGAAGCTGCGCGCGGCGCGGCTCTTATGGTCGCAGATCATGGCAGGCTTCGGCGCGAAAAACCCCGAATCGCTGATGCTGCGCACGCATTGCCAGACGTCCGGCGTGTCGTTGACGGAGCAGGACCCTTACAACAACATCGTGCGCACGGCCTATGAAGCGCTGGCAGCGGTGCTGGGCGGCACGCAATCGCTGCACACGAACTCCTTCGACGAGGCGATCGCCTTGCCGACGGAATTCTCCGCCCGCATCGCGCGCAATACGCAGCTCATCCTGCAGCACGAAGTGCAGGTGACGAAGGTGGTCGATCCGCTGGGCGGTTCCTATTACGTCGAGGCGCTGACGCATTCGCTCGCGCATGCCGCCAAAGCCATCATCGACGATGTGGAAGAGATGGGCGGCATGACCAAGACGGTCGAGGCCGGAATTCCCAAGCTGCGCATCGAGGAAGCCGCCGCGCGGCGCCAGGCCCGCGTCGACCGCGGCGAAGACGTCATCGTGGGCGTCAACAAGTTCGAGACCGAACAGGATTCCCATGTCGAGGTTCGCGACATCGACAATGCGTCGGTGCGCAACTCCCAGATCGCGCGATTGAAAGATGTGCGGGCGAAGCGTGACGCCGGGAAAGTGGAAGCGGCGCTTGCGGCGCTGGGCAGCGGCGCGGCCGGCGACGGCAATCTGCTCGCACTCGCCATCGACGCGGCGCGCGCCCGCGCCACGGTCGGCGAAATCTCAGAAGCGATGGAAAAAGTGTTCGGCCGCTATCGCGCGCAGATCCGCTCCATCTCCGGCGTCTATGGCGGCGCCTATGAAGGCGACAACGAGTTCGCGGCGCTGCGCGACGACATCGAAGCGTTCGAGAGGGAAGAGGGCAGGCGCCCGCGCATCCTCGTCGCCAAGATGGGCCAGGACGGCCATGACCGGGGAGCCAAGGTGATTGCCACGGCCTTCGCCGATCTCGGCTTCGACGTGGATATCGGCCCCCTGTTCCAGACGCCGGAAGAAGTGGCGAAGGACGCCATCGAATCCGATGTGCATGTGATCGGCGTGTCGAGCCAGGCGGCCGGGCACAAGGCGCTGGTGCCACAACTGATCGAAGCGCTGCGGAAGCAGAAGGCGGACGACATCCTCGTCGTCTGCGGCGGTGTTATCCCGGCGCAGGATTACGCGTTCCTCGAACGCGAAGGGGTTGCCGCCATCTTCGGCCCCGGCACCAACATCCCCGAAGCGGCGCGCAAGGTGCTCAAGCTCATCCGCGCGCGCACGAAAGCCGCGGCGTAAGCGGCGCGCAACGATGGCAACGACCGCGCTGCCGTTTCTGATGTTCGAAGGAAAAGCCGAAGCGGCGATGACGTTTTACGTCTCGCTGTTTGCCGACGGAAAAATCATCGACATCCAGCATTACGGTCCGGGAGAGCAGGGTGCCGAGGGATCGGTCAAGAAGGCCAGCTTCCGCGTGGCGGGACAGACCTTGAAATGTTTCGACAGCCCGGTGCATCACGCGTTCACGTTCACGCCGGCTTTTTCGCTATTCGTCGAGTGTGAGTCCGCAGAACAGATTCACAAGCTCACGTCCGCGTTTCTGGAAGGCGGCACAGCGCTCATGCCGCTCGACACCTACGGTTCAGCCGTCAATTCGCATGGATCAACGATCGCTACGGCGTCTCGTGGCAGCTGAATTTGAGTTAGCATTGCATCGACTGCGGGGATGAATGTTCGAGCACGTCACGCTTCTTCTTTCGTTCGTATTTGCGATTGCGTTGACGCATCTGCTGTCGACTGCCACGGAACTTGTGCTCGCGCGTGACAAGGTACGTTTCTCGGGACTTCACGCCTTGTGGATGGCCAATGCCCTGCTCAGCCTCGTTGTCAATTGGCTGAGCTTTTTGG
>JBEKLK010000297.1:0-4555 GCA_050010235.1 Rhizomicrobium sp. | reverse complement strand
AGACTCTTCGAACAAAGACCAGACCGTCGGAAGGTAAGGGCGGTCCGTCTGTCACGACATGCTCGACTTAAGCTGGAGCCATATTCTTATCGTGCTCGTCGTCGCCCTCGTGGTGGTGGGGCCAAAGGATTTGCCCAAGCTGATGCGCATCGTGGGCCGGTGGGTGGGCAAGGCCCGCACCATGGCCGACCAGTTCCGCAAGAGCTTCGACGAAATGGCGCGCCAATCCGAGCTCGACGAATTGCGCCAGGAGATCGAAGCGTTGCGCGCGCAACGCCCGCTGGCCGACATCCAGACCGCGTTGCACCAATCGATCCTGCCGCCGGATCCCGCGCCGTCCGCGATCGAAACGCCGAAATCGGAAGACTCCGGCGAACGCGCTGAAATGGTTGGTTCGTCCGAGACACCTGCTGCCGAGATGCGGGCGCCGGAATCGCCGGTGCATGAACCCGGCGGCGTGCCGACGCCGTCATGATCGCACCCACGCCCGCCGACGAGGCCGCGATCGACGCGACCAAAGCGCCTTTGATGGATCATCTGATCGAGCTCAGGAAGCGGCTCATCTATTCGCTGCTCGCGCTCTTCGGCTCGTTCGTCGTGTGCTACGTCTTCGCGCGGCCGATCTATTCCTTTCTCACGCAGCCCTTGGCCAATGCGCTGGCCGGCCAGCCGGGCCGCCATCTCATCTACACCGCGCTCTACGAAACGTTTTTCACCTACGTGAAGGTGGGATTGTTCGGCGGCATCTGTCTCGCATTTCCCATCATTGCGGCGCAGATCTGGATGTTCATCGCGCCTGGCCTCTACAAGCACGAGCGCAACGCGTTCCTGCCGTTCCTGCTGGCCACGCCCGTGCTGTTCATCATCGGCGCGTGCTTCGTGTTCTATGTGATGATGCCGCTGGCGATCCGGTTCTTCCTCAGTTTCGAGACGCCGGGTGGCAATGGCGCATTGCCGATCCAGCTGGACGCCAAGGTGAGCGAATATCTCGATTTCGTGATGACGCTGATTTTTGCGTTCGGTCTGTGCTTCCAGATGCCCGTGTTGCTGGCGCTTCTGGGGCGCGTCGGGATCGTTTCGAGCGCACAGCTGCGCAGCGTACGGCGCTATGCGATCCTGGGCATCGTCGTGCTGGCCGCCATCATCACGCCGCCCGACCCCTTCAGCATGATGAGCCTCGCGCTGCCGCTGGTGCTGCTCTACGAGATATCGATCTGGTGCGTGCGCCTGATCGAGCGCGACCGCGCGCAAAAGGATGCCCAGGCGGCAAAAGGGTCCTCATAAAGGCCCCGCTTTACCTCTCCGTTTCGCCATGCCATTACCGGCGCGAACGAGGGATTCATGCACGACATCCGGGCCATCAGGGACAACAGGGACGCATTCGTTGCAGGGTTGACGCGGCGCGGCATGGCGTCAGCCGCGGCGCTCGCCGACGATCTCGTCGCGCGCGACAAGGATTTGCGCGCGCTGCAAACGCGTCTTCAGGAAGCTCAGGCCCGGCGCAATGAAGCGTCAAAACTGATCGGCCGCGCCAAGGCGCAGAAGGACGAAAATCAGGCGGACGTCCTGATGGCCGAAGTGGCAGGCCTCAAGGACGAGATCGCGAAAGGCGAGGAACGAGAACGCACGCTCCAGGCGGAGTTGCGCGATATTCTCGCCAATATCCCGAACCTTCCGGCATCCGACGTACCGGATGGCGCCGACGAAACCGCCAATGTCGAAGTGATCTCGCGCCGCTGGGGCACGGCACCCGGCATGAACGCGCCGAAGGAACATTTCGATCTTGGCGAAGCGCTGGGCCTGATGGATTTCGAACGCGCAGCCAAGGTTTCCGGCGCCCGCTTCGTTTATCTCAAAGGCGCGCTCGCGCGGCTCGAACGCGCGCTCACGAGTTTCATGCTCGATCTGCATACGGAGCAATTCGGTTACACGGAAGTCGCCCCGCCGATCCTGGTGCGCGAACAGGCGATGTTCGGCACGAACCAGTTGCCGAAGTTTGCGGACGAGTCATTCCGCACCACGACGGATTATTGGCTGATCCCCACCGCCGAAGTGCCGCTCACCAATTACGTCCGCGACGAGATTCTCGACGAGGCGAGCCTGCCGCTGCGTTTCACAGCCGGGACGCCGTGCTTCCGCGCCGAAGCAGGTGCGGCCGGCAAGGACACGCGCGGCATGATCCGCATGCACCAGTTCTCGAAGGTCGAGCTCGTGTCGATCGCGACACCCGATCAATCGCAGGCCGAGCACGAGCGCATGACGGATTGCGCGCAGGAAGTGCTGAAGCGGCTGGGTCTTCATCACCGCGTGGTGACGTTGTGCACGGGCGATATGGGCTTTGGCGCGCAGAAGACCTACGACATCGAAGTGTGGCTGCCGGGGCAGAATCGTTTCCGCGAGATATCCTCCTGCTCGAATTGCGGCGAGTTCCAGGCGCGGCGCATGAATGCGCGCTATCGTCCCAAAGGTGAAAAATCGACCCGCTTCGTGCACACGCTGAACGGGTCCGGTCTTGCCACCGGCCGCACGCTTGTCGCGATCCTGGAGAATTATCAAGAGGCCGATGGGTCCATTGCCGTGCCGGAGGTGTTGCACCCCTATATGGGCGGCATCGACCGGATTGCGAAATAGATGCGAATCCTCGTCACCAATGACGACGGGATCCATGCCCCAGGCCTGGTTGCGGCCGAGCGCATCGCGCGCGCGTTGACCGATGACGTCTGGGTCGTGGCGCCCGAGACCGAGCAATCGGGCGCTTCGCATTCGCTGACCCTGACCATGCCGCTCCGCCTGCGCGAAATCGAAAAGCAGCGTTTCGCCGTCACCGGCACGCCGACGGATTGCGTGATGATGGCGGTGGCGCATCTGATGCCGGACGCGCGGCCCACTCTGGTGATCTCCGGGGTCAATCGCGGCTCCAACATCGCCGATGACGTGACCTATTCCGGAACCATCGCGGGGGCAATGGAAGGTTGCGCCTTGGGCATCCCTTCGGTCGCGCTGTCGCAGGCCTATGGATTTGGCGACGCGAAAATCGTCCGGTGGGAGTGCGGCGAAACGCACGGACCGGGCGTGATCGAGAAGCTCGTCGGTGTCGGCTGGCCCAGCGATGTGCTGATGAATATCAATTTTCCGGATTGCGCGCCGGGCGACGTAAAGGGTGTCGAAGTGACGGAGCAAGGCAAGCGCGATCTGCAGACGGCCACGCTCGACCGGCGCGTCGATGCGCGCGGCAACCCCTATTTCTGGATCGGGTTCAAGCGGGTGCGCAGCAATCCGCCGAAAGGCAGCGATCTGCGCGCGATCTATGAAGGCCGGATCTCGGTGACGCCGCTGCACCTCAATCTCACCGAGTTCAAAGTCCGCGAGCGGTTGAAGCCGCTGCTGGACGGACCCCCACCGCCGCGAAAATGACCGAGGATCACCGCCCGATCGCGCTGGTGATGGCGCTGCGGGGGCAGGGCATTCTCGATTCGCGCGTGCTCTCGGCCATGGAGCGCACGCCGCGCGAATTGTTTGTGGACGCGCCGTTCGAAGGCAGCGCCTATGAGAACAGCGCGTTGCCCATCGCCTGCGGCCAGACCATCAGCCAGCCCTATGTCGTCGCCTATATGAGCGAAGCGCTGGAGGTGAACGAAAAGCACCGGGTGCTGGAGATCGGCACCGGCTCCGGCTACCAGGCCGCCGTCCTCGCGAAGCTGTGCCGCATGGTCTACACGATCGAGCGCCACCGCCCCCTGCTCAAGGCGGCGGAGGGACGCTTCAAGGCGCTCAACCTCCACAATGTAGTGACCCGGCATGGGGATGGCCTCAAGGGGTGGCCCGAACAGGCGCCTTTCGACCGGATCATCCTGACGGCGGTGGTGCCCCAGGTGCCTCCGGACATTCTCGCGCAATTGAAGCCGGGCGGAATATTGATCGCCCCTGTCGGCCAGGCGCCGGGGGCTGAAAGGTTTTCGCAACACTTGGTGAAGATTATGCAAACGGAGAGCGGTCCGCGATGGGACACGCTCATCCCCGTGGTGTTTGTCCCGATGGTTCCGGGCGTGCCGCAGGAGGCGCGAAAGCCCGATGGAGAAGAGAGCAAGCCTTGAGGGACGCCGCGGCAGGTTTGCCGCGATGGTCCTGCTTGTGCCTTTTCTGCTGGCGGCCTGTGCCCAGGTGGAACCCGAGGATTACAGAGGCCTGCCGGATCCGGGGCCGCACCCTACCTATTTCACCGTTGTCGTGCGTCCCGGCGATACGCTCGCCTCGATCGGCGAGCGCTACGATGTTTCCGCCTCGACGATCGCGCGCATGAACGATCTCGGCCGGCAGGACGACGTCCACGCCGGAGAATTGCTGCGCGTGCCGGCGGCTTCAAGGCGGACTCGCGAAGCGGTATTCCACGACGCGACGACCGGGCCCTACCGCGCAACCCATGCAATGGTCAGTTACCAGCCATTGCCGCCCCCGCCGCCGCGGCCCGTCAATGTCGCGCGCAACGATACGATCCCACCGCCGCCACCGCCTCCGCAACACAGAATGCGGCCGGTTCCCAATTCGCCGGTCGTCC
>JBEKLK010000296.1:0-4566 GCA_050010235.1 Rhizomicrobium sp. | reverse complement strand
CTTTCTCGTACCATGCCACATCCCAGAACCGGCTGAATTTACGGCCGACCTCGGTGTAGGTTCCGACGTGGCGAAATCCCATTGCGAGGTGGATGCCGATTGAGGCTTCGTTGGGGAGTGCGATGCCGCCAAAACAGCGATGCACGTCTTCCTTGGCGAGCGCATCGAACAACGTTCCGTAAAGAAGCCGGCCTAACCCTTTCCCGCCTTCGCCCGGCGCGAGATAGACGCTGGTTTCGACGGAGGTGTCGTAGGCAGCCCTGTCCTTGAATTTCCCGGACGATGCCCAGCCGATCGCGACGCCGTCACGATCAGCGACGAAACATTGGTGGCGTCCGGCTTCCGCAAAGCTGTCGAACCACCCACGCCGCTGCTCGAGTGTGCGCGGCTCGACGTCGAAGCTGATATGAGTTGTGGTGACGTAGTGATTGTAGATGTTGAGCAGAGCCGCGAGGTCACGCGCCTCGACGCGGCGAATGTTCGTCATCGATCCGTTCCTTCAAAGCGGCAAGGACGGCCGGCAGCAATTCCGGCAAATCCTCCGCGATCAATCCCGGCCCGAACCGGGACGCCGCCTCCCCGTGCAGCCACGTTGCTGCCGCGGCTGCGTTATAGGAATCGAATCCCTGCGCCATTAGGCCACCGATCAGCCCCGAAAGAACATCGCCGGAACCGGCCGTCGCCAATGTCGCTGGCGCATTGCTGCAGATCGCGACGCGACCGTCCGGCGCGGCAATCGCGGTGTCCGGCCCTTTGAGCACGATCGTGCATTTGGCCGCCGCACTTGCGACCCGCACCGCCTCGACCCGCGTGGGCGACTGGGGTAGCAGGCCCGGAAACACCCGCTCGAACTCGCCTTCGTGCGGCGTCAGAACGGCCGGCTCGCGCAGCAACACGAACAGATCGTTCGGATTGGGGGCGAATGACGTGAGCGCGTCCGCGTCGATCGTTGCGGCGGCGGAACTCGCCAGCACGGCCGCAACCAGATCGCGCGTCGCCGGGCCGACCCCGCATCCCGGGCCCACGACCACGGAATTGAATCGTTTGTCCTGGAGCAGTTCCCCGAGGCCCGCCGCTCCCGAAAACGGTTTGACCATGATCGCGGTCAGCACGGACGCATTCACGATCACAGCATCGGGCGGGCTTGCCACGCTCACCAATCCTGCACCGACGCGCAATGCCGCGCGCGCCGCAAGCCGCGCTGCGCCTGTCGCGTGCGCGGGACCGCTGATAACGATTGCATGGCCCCGCGCATATTTATGCGCGAGCGGTTTCGGCCAGGGATATTCGTTGGCCCACAGCGACGGACCGTTCTCGAACAGTTTGGGAGCGATCGAATCGAGCACCGCATCGGGAATGCCGATGTCGGCGACGACAACATCGCCGCAGCGCAGCCGTCCCGGCATTAGAACATGCGCGGGTTTCTTCCGGAAAAATGTCACCGTCAGATCGGCGTCGATGCAGGCACCATCGGCTGCATCGAGTGGCCGGCCGAGATCGCCTTGAAGTCCGCTCGGGACATCGACGGCAACGACGGGAATGGGCGACGCATTAAGCGCGGCCGCGATTGCCTTTGCGGGCCCTTCCAGCGGGCGCGCAAGCCCTGCGCCGAACAGCGCGTCCACGGCGAGCTCGGCGCCGTCGAGCACCAACGGCGACAGAGCCTCGACCGCGCCGCGCCAGCGCTCGGCCATGGCGGCTGCGTCGCCTTTGAGCGCTGCGCGTTCGCCCAGCAACGCGAGCCGCACCGGCCAACCATGTTCGGTCAGATGCCGCGCCGCGACGAAACCGTCTCCCCCATTGTTGCCGGGTCCGCACAGCACCACGACCGGCCGCGGCGTCCAGCGGTCGACGATCGCGTCCGCGACTGCAAGCCCGGCATTCTCCATTAATGACAGAGACGCCACGCTGTGCTCGCCCGCGGCCCGGTCGGCGGCATACATCTGGGCAACGGTCAGAATCTCGACACTCATGGCGCGATCATAGCGGTCGCCCGCGATCAAGTCGAAGAAACCAACCCGATCAAAAGCCTGTCGGAACTCTTTCAGCAGTCGGATGAGCGGCTTCATAGGCCGCTGACGCCGCCAATACGCCAGCGTCGTCGAACATCCTCCCCACGATCTGCAGCCCGACCGGTAAACCGTCATCGGTGAAGCCGCAATTGATGCTGGCTGCCGGCTGCTGGGTCAGGTTGAACGGGAAGCTGAACGGCGTCCACGCCATCCAGGCTTTGCCGTCGTCGCCCAGCGGCGAAAGCTGCCCCACATCGAAGGCGGCGGTCGCAACCGCAGGCGTGAGCAGGAAGTCGTAAGGCTCCATGAACCGGCGCATCTTGCTGCCATAGGCGCCGCGGGCTGCATTGGCGTCGAGGTAGTCCTTCAGAGAGATCGCTTTCCCCTCCTCCGCCATCCGACGCAGGCCGGGATCGAGTTGCGCCTTCTTCTCGGGCGACAGATCGCCCAACAGGAACCCGGCGCCCGCCCACCACAGCCGCCGGAAGGTCTCGCCCGGATCGTCGAGCCCCGGATCGACCTGCTCCACATGCGCGCCCAATTGTTCGAATTCCTTTGCGGCTGCCGCGACCAGTGCTTCGACCTCGGGAAGAATGCGTTTGACGTAGCCAAGTCGCGGGCTGAACGCGACGCGTTTGCCCTTCAGGCTTTCGCCGAGACGCAGCGTATAATCCGCACCGTCATAGGCCAGCGAATGCCAATCGCGCGCATCCGGCTTTGCTATCACGTTCAGAAGCATGGCGGAGTCGCGAACGGTGCGGCTCATCGGTCCCAAATGTGCGACCGTACCAAACGGCGACAGCGGATAGGCCGGCACGCGGCCAAAGCTCGGCTTGAGGCCGTAAACACCCGAAAAGCTTGCCGGGATTCGTATCGAGCCGCCTCCGTCCGTGCCCAAAGCCAACGGCGTGAAGCGGGCCGCCAGAGCCGCCGACGATCCGCCCGAAGACCCGCCGGGGGTCTTCGCCTTGTTCCATGGATTGCGGGTGATGCCCGTGAGCGGACTATCGGTCGAGCCCTTCCAGCCGAATTCGGGTGTGGTGGTCTTGCCGATCAGAATCGCACCCGCGTCGCGCAGGCGCGCGACGCAAGGTGCGTCCTCCGTCCACGGCCCATTGGGATCGACGGTCAGCGAGCCGCGGCGCGTCGGCCAGCCCTTCGTCACCAGCAGATCTTTGACAGCGACCGGAACGCCGTCGAGCGGCGACAGCGGCTCGCCCTCCGTCCAGCGCGCTTCCGACGCTTCCGCCATTTCGAGCACGGCTTCCCGATCCACAAGGCAGAACGCATTGATCTCCGCATCGAGCGCCTCGATGCGCCCGAGACATGCTTCGGCGATATCGACCGGCGACAGATCGCAGTCCCTGTAGAGCGCTGAGAGTTCGGCCGCTGACATTTCGTGCGGTTCCATCGCTCAATTCACCTTCGTCTCTGCTTCATGGCCGCGTTCCACGAGCCGCAGCTTTCCGTTGTCGATATCGATCACCGTCACAGAACAATTGTCGGGACGAAATACCACGACCCGGTCGTCGCCCAGGGCCGCGCCCGCCGCAACATTGATCGCGATATAGTGCGAGAACACGATCGTATCTTCTTCGCGTCTCGCGAGCGCGGCAACGACCTCTTCGCGCCATTGCGCAAGGTCCGGCGTCGCGGCGCGCCACGAGCCGCCCATATAGGCACGTAGCCACTGGGCGCGTTCGGCGAAATTCATGTCGGCCGGCGACGGGATTTCTGAGACGGCCATCTCAATGACCGGCTTGCGCTGCCAGCGCGCGGCGAGGGGCGCCGATGTCTCCTGCGCCCGTTTGAGCGGGCTGCTGACGATCGCGAGCGGCCCCAGCGGCGAGAGCTTTGTGCTGACGGCTTCCGCCTGGCTGCGACCCAGTTCATCGAGCCCCGTGTCTGCGGCTTCCGCAAAACTCGCCGCAGCGCGGCCGTGACGGACCAAATAAAGACGGGGCATCGGAACCTCGAAACAGGTGCCGCCGCACCCTACCCGGACGGCGTGCGATTTCATCTCTTTTATTCATTTAGCGATTGTGCTAAATATGAGGAATGTCCCGCGGGATGAAAGAGCTTGAAGATATCGACGCCGTGTTCGGCGCGCTCGCACACGCCTCTCGGCGTCACATTCTTGTTGTGCTGAACGCGCGCGGCGGCCGGGTGTCGGCGGGCGATATCGCCGCGCGGTTTTCGTGCAGCTGGCCCACAACCAGCCGTCATCTGCGGGTGTTGCTCGAGGCAGGACTCGTCAGCGTCGAGCGCAGCGGTCGCGAATGGATCTATGTGCTGGAAACGGAGCGGCTGAACGCGGTCACAGGCGGTTGGCTCAAATGGTTCGACCCCAGGGAGGAAAAAGATGTCGGCGAAATCAAGAATAGTGTTCGCCTTGTATCGTCCGCACGCCGGTAAGGATGCGGAACTGCTCAAGGCAGTGGCGATGCACTATCCCGTTTTGCGCAAGCTCGAGCTGATCACCGATCGTGCGCCGGTCGTCGCGCGCGCCGGGGACGGATCGATCGTCGAGGTGTTCGAATGGGTGTCCGAGGAG
>JBEKLK010000295.1:0-4679 GCA_050010235.1 Rhizomicrobium sp. | reverse complement strand
ACCGGTGCCCACGAAGCGGTGGAACTGCGGGATGGCGGAAAGCGCTACGGGGGCAAGGGGGTCGAGAAGGTGGTTGCCGCCGTCAACACGGAGATTTTCGACACCATTTGCGGGCTCGATGCGGACAATCAGATCCGCATCGACCGGATGATGTGCGAACTGGACGGAACACCGAATAAGAGCCGACTTGGAGCCAATGCTATCCTCGGCGTCTCGCTCGCGCTGGCCAAGGCGGGCGCGCAGGCGGCGGGTTTGTCGCTCTATCGTTATGTCGGCGGCTCGTCTGCCCGTGTTCTGCCGGTACCGCTGATGAACATCGTCAATGGCGGGGTTCACGCCGACAATCCGATCGATTTTCAGGAATTCATGATTATGCCGATCGGCGCAGCGAGTTTCCGCGAGGGTCTACGCATCGGTGCGGAGGTTTATCACGCGCTCAAGAAGGCCCTGAAGGACGCCGGCCACAACACCAATGTCGGCGACGAGGGCGGGTTCGCCCCGGCGCTGAAGAGTGCGGATGAAGCACTCGGCTTTATCATGCGTTCGATCGAGAAGGCCGGATACAAACCGGGCGAAGATGTAGCGCTCGCGCTCGATCCGGCCTCAAGTGAATTCTTCAAGAGCGGCCGCTATGTGCTTGAAGGAGAAGGGAAGACGCTCGACCCCGTCGGCATGGTCAAGGTCTATGAGGATTTGTGCAAGCGCTACCCGATCATCTCGATCGAGGACGGCATGGCCGAAGACGATTGGGACGGCTGGGCCGCGATCACGAGCGCGTTGGGCAAGAAAGTGCAGCTTGTGGGCGACGATATCTTCGTCACAAACACCGCGCGCCTGAGCCAGGGGATCGCCAAGAGCATCGCCAATGCCATTCTCGTAAAAGTCAATCAGATCGGAACCTTGAGCGAAACTCTTGAGACCGTGAATATGGCGCATCGCGCGGCCTATCGCGTGGTGATGTCCCATCGTTCCGGCGAAACGGAGGACGCAACGATCGCCGACCTCGCGGTCGCCACCAATTGCGGACAGATCAAGGCTGGTTCGCTCGCGCGCTCCGACCGTCTCGCGAAGTACAACCAGCTGCTGCGCATCGAAGAACAGCTCGGCGACCAGGCGCGCTATGCCGGCAAGAGCGTTCTGCGGAGCCAGTGAGAGGAAAGCGGCGAAGGGAAAGCGAGCCCCAGTCGCGACTGGCCTTTCGCAGAATCTCGAAACTGCGACGCTGATCGGTCGCCGATCCAGATTCCTCTTGACCATCCGAATCGGTTTATGATTCGGTCGCAGCCATGCGAATCAGGCGCAGCGTGACGCGGTTTATTGGTATTCTTGTGACCCCGGCTATCGCCGCCGCGTTCGTCACCTATTTCGGCTACCACACCATCTTCGGCGCGCGAGGTTTGCTGGCGTTGTCCGACGTCCAGGCGCGGCTGGCCGTAAAGCAGGAAGAACTGGCATCCATTCGCACCGACCGTGCGCGGCTGGAACACCGCATCAAGCTGCTGCAGCCCGGTTCGGTCGACCCGGACCTTGTCGAGGAAATCGCACGCGGCCAGTTGCTAGGCAGCGCCCCCGGCCAGGTCGCCGTCCCCCGCGACAAGCAGTAGGACCGTCGGTTCCGCAGATTTGCAGGCACCGCTTGCCAAAATCCCGGCCGCTTGCCACAACCGCCCGCGCTCCGGGGCGGTCACGGGAGGATCAATGGCCGAAGCTAAGGCAGCCCAGACAAGCAAAGCCGGCAAGGCAAGCCAGGACGAGACCGCGCTGCTCAAGAAGTTCTACTCCGACATGCTGCTGATCCGCCGCTTCGAAGAGAAGGCGGGGCAACTCTACGGCATGGGTCTGATCGGCGGCTTTTGCCACCTCTACATCGGCCAGGAAGCGGTGGTGGTCGGCCTGCAGGCGGCCCTCAAGCCGGGGGACAACGTGATCACGGCCTATCGCGATCATGGCCACATGCTGGCCACCCGCATGGACCCGAAGGGCGTCATGGCCGAGCTGACCGGCCGTGCCACCGGCTATTCCAAGGGCAAAGGCGGCTCGATGCACATGTTCAGCCGCGAGAAGCACTTCTTCGGCGGCCACGGCATTGTGGGCGCGCAGGTTCCCATCGGGACCGGTCTCGCCTTCAGCCAGAAATACCGCAAGACCGACGGCGTCACGCTTACCTATTTCGGCGACGGTGCGGCCAATCAGGGCCAGGTCTACGAGTCCTTCAACATGGCGGAACTGTGGAAGCTGCCGGTCGTGTATGTGATCGAAAACAATCAATACGCGATGGGTACGAGCGTAGAACGGTCGAGTGCGCAGGCGCAATTCTCCAAGCGCGGCGCGTCCTTCAACATCCCCGGCGAGGAAGTCGACGGTATGGATGTCGAAGCGGTCCATGAAGCGGGCGAGAAGGCGGTCGCGTGGTGCCGCGCCGGCAAGGGCCCGATCATTCTGGAAATGAAGACCTATCGCTATCGCGGTCATTCGATGTCTGACCCCGCGAAATACCGCACGCGCGAAGAGGTGCAGTCGGTGCGTGAGAAGCGCGACCCCATCGAGCATTTCGGACAAAAGCTGATCGAGCGCGGCGTGGTAACGGAAGACGATCTTAAGACTATCGACAAGGAGACGCGCGCGGTCGTGAACATGGCCGCCGAATTCGCAACCGAAAGCCCGGAACCCGCGCCGGAAGAACTCTATACGGACGTCTTGGCCTGATCATGTCCAGCGAGATTCTCATGCCCGCTTTGTCGCCCACCATGGAGGAGGGCAAGCTCGCCAAATGGCTTGTGAAGGAAGGCGACGACGTCCATTCCGGCGACATTCTCGCCGAGATCGAGACCGACAAGGCGACGATGGAATTCGAAGCCGTCGACGAAGGCAAGATCGGTAAAATTCTCGTGCCGGAAGGCACCGAAGGTGTGAAGGTCAATCAGCCAATCGCAACCTTGCTGCAGGATGGCGAAGCGGCGCCGCAAACGAAACCAAAGCCCGAACCTGTTGCGAAACCCGCGCCGGCCAAGACCGCCGCACCTGCCAAAGAGGCCAGTTCCGGGCGCCCGCCCGTACCTCCTGCGCCTACGCCGCAAGCAGGTGACGGCAAGGCTCTGTTGGAACCCGAGGTTCCGGCCGGCACGATGCTCGTCAATATGACGGTGCGCGAAGCGTTGCGCGACGCGATGGCGGAAGAGATGCGCCGCGATCCGACCGTGTTCCTGATGGGCGAGGAAGTCGCGCAATATCAGGGCGCCTACAAAGTGAGCCAGGGGTTGCTCGAGGAATTCGGCGCTGACCGGGTGATCGACACGCCCATCACCGAACATGGATTTACCGGGCTTGGCGTCGGCGCCGCGTTCGGCGGGCTCAAGCCCATCGTTGAATTCATGACCATGAATTTTGCCATGCAGGCGATCGATCAGATCGTCAATTCCGCTGCCAAGACACGCTACATGTCGGGCGGACAGATGGGCTGCCCCATCGTGTTTCGCGGACCCAACGGGCCTGCGGCGCGCGTCGCGGCCCAGCACAGCCAGGATTATAGTTCCTGGTACGCACATATTCCGGGCATGAAAGTGATCGCACCTTACTTCGCGGCCGATGCGAAAGGCTTGCTCAAGTCCGCCATCCGCGATCCCAACCCGGTCATCTTTCTCGAGAACGAGATTGCCTATGGCCGCTCGTTCCCGGTACCCAAGCTCGACGACTACATCGTGCCCATCGGTAAGGCGCGGGTGGTGAAGCCGGGCGCGCACGTGACTTTGGTGGCGTATTCGATCTGCGTCGGGCTCATTCTTGAAGCGGCCGAACGGCTTGCCGCCGAAGGGATCGATGCGGAGTTGATCGATTTACGAACGTTGCGTCCGCTCGACACGTCCACAGTGATCGAATCCGTCAAGAAGACCAATCGCATCGTGACGGTAGAGCAGGGTTGGCCGATCTGTTCCATCGGTTCCGAAATCGCCTCGCAAGTGGTTGAGCAGGCGTTCGATTATCTCGATGCGCCGCCGACCAAGGTCACGGGCCGGGACGTGCCGATGCCCTATGCCGCAAATCTTGAAAAGCTCGCGCTGCCCCATGTCGAAGATGTGGTCGCGGCCGCGAAATCCGTTTGCTATCGGGAATAGGACCGATGGCGAAGCCGAAAAAATCAAATATGATCACGAAGACCGGTGGCTGCCACTGCAAGGCGGTGCGCTACGAAGTGCAGGTTCCCAATGAAGTAGAGCTTGTCGCGTGCAATTGCTCACTCTGCAGCATGACCGGATATCTGCATCTGATCGTGCCGAAATCGCGCTTCAAATTGCTCAAGGGTAAGACGAAGCTTACGACCTATACGTTCAACACCGACACCGCGAAGCATTATTTCTGTGCGGTGTGCGGAATCAAATCGTTCTACGTGCCGCGCTCCCATCCGGACGGTTTCAGCATCAATTTTCGCTGCCTTGACGATCAGGAATTCCATTCCGTGCTGACGGTCGATTTCGACGGGCGGAATTGGGAGCAGCATTCGGACGAGCTGGCGCCGCTCGAAGGCGGCAGAAACTGATGGCGACGCAGATTCTCATGCCCGCGCTGTCGCCCACCATGGAGGAGGGCAAGCTCGCCAAATGGCTCGTCAAGGAAGGCGACGATGTCCACTCGGGCGATATCCTCGCCGAGATCGAGACCGACAAGGCGACGATGGAATTCGA
>JBEKLK010000294.1:0-5343 GCA_050010235.1 Rhizomicrobium sp. | reverse complement strand
CGCCGCAGACGCCGCGGTCGAGCGGGATATGCAGACATGCCAGATCCCCTTGGTAGGGTCCGACAGTCAGGAGTTCGGGCTCCGTCGCGCGATAAAATCCCACCCAGAAAAATCCGAAGACCTGCTTCAGGACGGCCGCGACATTGGCGAAATCGGCGATTTCGTCGCCGCTCAGCAGCGCCTCGATCTGGGGCAGAATCTCGCGATAGATGCTGTCGCGCGAACCGCTCGCATCGAAAACGATATCCTCGCTCATCCCTTAACTCCACAGACCCCGGCACAATATCCTAAAGCGCTCGCCGGCAAATCGCTATGCGCGCGGGCACAGTGGCGATAGTCTTTTTGAAACACCTATGGGAGAGACCGATGCCCCTGCCGCAGAAACCCGTCGCTTCGCCGTTCGATGCCAAGACGCAAGCGGGCGACGTCGTTCGCGGCGTCGATCTCAAAGGCAAGACCGCCATCGTGACTGGCGCGTCGTCGGGTATCGGGGTCGAAACCGTGCGGGCGCTGGCGAGCGCAGGCGCACGCGTGATCATGCCGGTCCGCTCGCGCGAGGCGGGCGAGAAAGCCGCGGCCGAGATCCGCGCCTCGACGAAAAACAATGCCGTCGAAGTGGCCGATCTCGATCTGGCATCATGGCGACGCCGGAGCGGCGCATCATGGGCCATATCGAATCGCAATTCGGCACCAACCACCTGGGGCACATGCTGCTTGCGTGCCGTCTCGCGCCTGCGCTGGCGAAAGGCGCGCGGGTGGTGGCGCTGTCCTCCATCGGCCATCGCCGCTCGCCGATCAAATTCGACGATCCCAATTTCGAGACGACGCCTTACGAAAAATGGGAGGCCTATGGTCAGTCCAAGACGGCCAATTCGCTGTTCGCGGTCGAACTGAACCGTCGCCTGGAACCCAAAGGCATCAATGCCTATGCGGTGCATCCGGGCGGGATCATGACCAATCTGCAGCGCGAAATGTCGAAGGAGGAATTCAAGGCTTTCGGCTGGGTGGACGACGAAGGCAAGTTGAACGACCGCTTCAAGACACCTGCCGGCGGTGCTTCCACATCCGTGTGGTGTGCGACATCGCCGCTTCTGGCGGCCGGCGGCGGCGTCTATTGCGAGGATTGCAATGTGGCTGTGGCGGTTCCGGCGGACGACAAGGGCTTCACCGGCGTGCGACCCTGGGCAATCGATCCCGACGCGGCGCGGCGTTTGTGGTCGCTGTCGGAAAAACTGCTGGGCGAAACATTTACGATCTGATTCGAGATGACCATGGCCAGGGAAAACGGACGCCGCGACGCGCTCGCGGCGGCGGAGAAGAAAGCGTGTGCGCTGTTCGAAGCGATCGAAAGCGCGGGCCTGATCGCACCCGGCCGCAGCGAAGGCGAACTGGATCGGGACATCTACGCGCTCGCCGCCGAACGTTTCGGGGTGAAACGGCATTGGCACAAGCGCGTCGTGCGCGCGGGTCCGAACACGATCTGTATATTTGCCGACACGCCGCCGGAGCGGATCATCGAAGCCGACGACATCGTCTATCTCGATCTCGGGCCGGTGTTCGAGGAGTGGGAAGCCGATGTCGGGCGCAGTTATGCGCTGGGCCGCGATCCGCAGAAGATAAAGCTGGTGGCGGATCTGCCGCGCATCTTCGACATCGTGCAGGCGCATTATCGCAATTCACCGGACATCACCGGCGCGGAACTTTACGCGTTCGCGCAAAAGGCGGCCGCGGATGCGGGCTGGCTGTTCGGCGGCGTCATCGCGGGTCATATCGTGGGCGAGTTCCCGCATGCGCAGATTCCCGGCGACAAGGATTTGAACCGCATCGCACCCGCCAATCCGACCCGCATGTCGGAACCCGATGGGAACGGCCGCGAGAAACACTGGATCCTGGAAATTCACCTCGTGGATAAGGCGCGGAGTTTCGGCGGCTTCTACGAACGGCTTTTGTAGGCAAATCTCGGTTTGGGGAACTTGGTCAAGTGTGCCGCAATTCTGCCTTCCTTTGTTCCATTCGCAACTCTCCTGCATCGCGTGCGTTTTCATGGGGTACGCGAAATAACAAATGAGGCAGGAGCCAACGATGAGCACCACCACCAGCGACATCCGGGGATTCAACACACCCCCGGAAATTGAGACCAAAGACAACACCGCCAGGATCGTCGGCGCTGGTGTGATCGTGCTGGTGCTCGCAGCAGCCGGCGCCTATTCCTTTGAAACGGGAATGTGGCATTCGGGGCCCAAGCAGGCCGTGCCGATGAGCCAGTTGCCGTCGCCGACGGCGCCGCAGGCTGCCCCGCAAGCCGCGGCAACTTTGCCGCCGGCCGTGAATAATGCGCCGGCGCAAACCACCAGCGCGCCCGCACAGACCCAACAAACGGTTGTTGCGCCGGCGGTGACGACGACGACAACCACCGTGCCCGTGACGAGAGTCCGCACGCGTGTGGTCTCGCATGCAGTCGTACATACGCCGGCTATCCGCCATCAGAATACTGAATCTCAGAGAAACGCGCCGGAGCAGAATTATGTCGCGCCGCAGAACAGCGCCGTGACGCCGCAGACCCTGACTCCGACGACGACGCAGAATACCAACGCGACGCCGCAGAACACGAATACGACTTCCGCGCCGTCACAGAGCGTCGCGCCTTCGCAGACACCTTCGCAGTCCGCGGTCCCGGCGCAATCGACGCCCGATCAGTCGGCGCCGCAGCCGGCTCCGCAATCGACGCCGAACAACAGCGATCAGCCGAGCACGCCCCAGCCCCAATAGGGGCGGCAATACGGGCGGAGGAACCGTCTGACGCGAGAAACCCGTGTGCCGAACTAACCGGCGCGCGGGTTTCGCCATTCGTTGATCACCAGTGCCACGGTGAGCACATCGAACAGCGCAAAGCCCAGAAGCCAGTCCGACCAATGGGTGGTCAGGCGGTAGCTCATGAACGCGATGAATCCTATGAGCAGCGCGACCGCGATGGGATAGATCCAGCTTTTTCCCCGCAGCAGATTGATCGCGATGCCGAGCTTGATGACGCCATGTGCCAGCAGATACACGATCACGAACAGGTTGGAAGAATGCATCAGGCCCGTGGCGCCGTGACGGACGAACAATGCGGCGCGATTGTCGGGGTTGCCGGCGATTTCCGGCGCCGTGACAGCAATGAGAAACGCGTAGAGGCGTTGCGTGCCGACGACGGCGACCACCGCCCCCAATACGAGTTCGATGGCGCCGTCCAGGCCCTTGATGGCAATGGCGGCGAGATACGCGCGATGCGCGAGAGATCTGTTCAATGAATTCCCCGAATCCGCGCCGAAAGCTGCACACGGCGCGTCAGCCGCAGCTTTGTCGCGCCGAACCTACAGCCTCGCTGCAAGGCGGTCCAATGGATGAGGTCAATGAAAGGCGTAAGCGCGCGGGTTCAGATGGCGCCGAAGGATTCCGGCCGGTCGGCGCGCAGATCGCCGCTCCAGGAACGGCCGCCGAAAGCCGGTTCCTCGAGCGTCGTATTAAAGGACGCGGCGGTCACCGTGCCCCGAAAAGGCCGGCCGTCGATCGACGAGCCTTGCGCCAGTACGGCCCGCCCGCGATACCGTTTGAAAAGCCGATGGAGCCCCCGCGCGGCGAAGTCGATGCCTTGCAGGACCACCCATAACGACGTTGTGATCAGCGCATCGAGCGCCAGCCCTGAAGCGCCCCATTTCTGCAATATATGTTGGGCGCCCGGGCCTCCGATGGTGATGACGGCGAGCAGCCAGGCGAATGCGATGAGTGCGAGCAGCCCGAAGCCCACGGCCACAGCAACCTTGTCGGTCCAGATAAAGCGGGGTCTGAGGCCGGCGGTTAACGTCATGGCGCTTGATTCCAGGGGTTCCTAGTCCCAACGCCGCGACATGGCTTTGGTTGCCTCCCATTGATATCGCGCTCCCGCAAGCCGATATGCGGGTGAGGTTCAGGGGTTCCTGCCAAATGACAGACATGCCCGAGACGCACGAACTTCCCACGGTGGGGGAGGCCGGTGCGTCCTTCAATCCGCTGCATGCGCTGCGCTCGGTTGGCCAGAGCATCCTGATCAACGGCGTCTGCCCGTATCTCCTCTATCGCGTGCTCCAGCCGCATTATCCCGACGGCAGCGTTGTTCCCCTCGTCTATGCCAGCATCTTTCCGCTTGTCGGCCTCTTGCTCGGCCTGATCCGTACACGGACTGTCGACTTCATCGCGGTGCTGGCGCTGTTCGAAATCTCCTACAACATCGTGACGGCGCTTGCCGCGTCGAACGTGCATTGGGCGATCATCCTGCGCGCGTCGGAAGGATTCATCGTGTCGGGGGCCTTCCTCGTCTTCACCCTGATCGGACACCCGCCCATCCGCTATATCGCGCGCCAATTCGCGGCCGGGTCCGATCCGGTGCGGCGGCGCGAGTTCGCCGCCGCCGATGCCGCCGACAAGGGGCGCACGTTTTTCATCGCTTCGATGGTATGGGTCGTGGGCATCCTGTTGCAGACGTCGCTGAATGTCGGGCTGGCGTTCACCGTGACACCGGCGAATTATCTCCTGTTCGCGCAATTCCTGAATGTCGCCGTCAATGTGTCGATGGTCGTGTGGACGATCCGGTTCACCAGCCGGCGGCTCGAGCGCTATCGGACACCCGCGGCGGCGTAGGCGTCGCGTTCCGAAATTAGGCCGGGTTCTTCAATCCGGTGCCGACAGCCACCAGCGCCGCGCCCGCGATCAGCAGGTCGATTCCGACCAACGTGCCGAGCAGGGCCGCGTCCATCGGGAATTTCGCGAGAATGGCGGCCGCGAACGCGAGCGTGAAGATGCCGCTCGCGAGCATCCACACCCAGCGTCCCGACAATTCGCGGCGATGATCGAACGCATACATCACAGAGAAAATCCCGTCGGCGGCGAGGAACAGGCCCAGCACGAGCATCAGCGACGCCACGTCTTCGATCGGCCAGATCATCAGCGCCAGGCCCGCGGCCAAGGCGACGACGGCGGAAACGATCGACCAGCGGTGACCGGGTGCGTGACGCGCGCCCAGCGCCACCATCAGCCCGATGAGACCGCTGAAGACGAAAATCCAGCCGAGGAGAACCGTCACCGCGATTGCGGCCAGCCCGGGCAGCACGATCGCCACGGCGCCCAGCAGCAGGAACATCGCGCCTTCGACAGGCACGAGCACCCGCGCCCGCGCCAGCGACGCGCGCTGCTCCTCGGCGGCTGTGGAAATCTCGACCATGGTCTGCATTCCCCCGGCTCCAACAATGTCCAGCATTGCGCTATTCTCCCGCGCGGAGAAGGGCCAAAGAGGAAACGCGCGAGGAGGGGATTGGTTTTGAGGGGGTG
>JBEKLK010000293.1:0-4714 GCA_050010235.1 Rhizomicrobium sp. | reverse complement strand
AGGATCGCCCGATCACGTTTCTCTACAATGGCGGGCCCGGCTCCTCGACCGTGTGGCTGCACATGGGCGCCTTCGGCCCCAAGCGCGTGGTGACGGCCGACGACTCGCACACACCGGCGGCGCCCTACAAGGTGATCGACAATGACGAAAGCCTGCTCGATGCGAGCGATCTCGTCTTCATCGACGCGCCCGGCACGGGCTTCAGCCGCATCGCGGGCAAGGACAAGGAAAAGGCGTTTTACGGCGTCGATCCGGACGCCCATGCCTTCTCGGCCTTCATTCAGGAGTTTCTCTCGAAATACGGCCGCTGGAATTCGCCGAAATATCTGTTCGGCGAAAGTTACGGCACGACGCGCTCCGGGGCGCTCATCGATCTGCTCGAGACGGATCGCGCCGTCGATTTCAACGGCGTGATCCTGCTGTCGCAGGCCCTGAACTACGATGTCGGCCCCGACGATCCCCAATTCAATGTCGGGATAGACTTGCCTTACCAGCTGGCGCTGCCGACCTATGCGGCGACGGCGTGGTATCACCATAAGCTGCCGGATTATCAGGGCCCGCTGCAGCCGCTGCTCGATGAGGTCGAGCATTTCGCGATGACCGATTACGCGTTGGCGCTAGCCGCGGGCGCGAGCCTGCCGGCGGACCAGCGCGCGGCGATCGCCGACAAGCTCCATCGCTACACGGGGCTTCCGGTCGCTTATATCCTGAAGGCCGATCTCAGGATCAGCGGCGGCGAGTTCGAGTTGAACCTGCAGGGCGACAGCGGAACGACCACGGGCCGCCTCGACACGCGCTTTTCCGGGCCAGACCTCGACCCGCTCGCCAAGGAGGCCGACTACGATCCGCAATCCGCGTCCATCAGCTCGGCCTATGTCTCCGCCTTCAACGACTACGTGCGCAAGGATCTGAAGTTCGGCGAGAACCGCACCTACAAGCCCGAGATCGACGTGGACAAATACTGGAATTACGAGCACACGCCGCCGGGCTCGACCATCGCGCTGCCGCAGGCGCCCAATGTGATGCCGGACCTGGCCGAGGCGATGAAATACAATCCGAATCTCAAAGTGTTTCTGAACGCCGGCTATTACGATCTCGCCACGCCTTTTTTCGAAGGCATGTACGAGATGGCGCACCTGCCGATCCCGCCCGAACTTCGGAACAACATCCGCTTCCGCTTCTATGAATCCGGCCACATGGTCTATGCCCACGAGGCCGCGCTGAAGGAACTGCACGACAATGTCGCGGCGTTCATCCGCGAAACGGACAATGTGAAGTAGGAGATATCATGCCAACCCTTGCAGTTCCCGTCGTTTCGGCGCTGACGGCCGGCGTCCTGATCGTGTTTCAGATGCTTCTGTTGCTCACCGTCGTTTTCGCGCGACGCAGCAACCAGCTATCGCTGGGCGACGGCGGCAACCCCGAAATGCTGCGGGCGATCCGGCGTCACGGCAATCTGGCGGAGAACGCCGCCATCTTCATCGTCTGCGTGGCGCTGCTGGAAATGCTGGGTGGAAACCGCATGACGGTGGAAATTCTCTGCGCCGCTTTCGTGCTCGGACGCCTGAGCCACGCACTGGGACTTTCCTATGGTCGCGGGGTGAACATCTTCCGTCTGGTCGGCGCGACAGCGACCTTGATCGTCGGCATCGCGGTGGGCGTGCGGCTGATTCAGATTGCGTGGCCGCTGGCAAATCTGGGCGCAGCGTTTCGCTAAAGCATGATCTAGTGCAGTTTCAGATTGAGTTGACGCACTCCTCTTTTTTCTCCATGGGCGGCCTTGAGCCGCCCACCCAGCAGCCGCGCGTCCGCGCGGCGAATAACGTCTCGCCAACAACGCGATAACATATAGCGCAGGGAAGTTATTGGGCTCGCAGACGCTCGCCCGCTGGGTGGCCGGCTCGGGGGCCGGCCATGGAGAAGTTTTATGATTCAGTCCATTCCGAAACTGTTCTAATTTTGCCGTGGCGCTCCCATGCCCGCCAGGAATTCGACCATCCCCCGCGGGGCGTCGGCGGCGAAACATATATCAACACCGAAGGCGGACGCTTCCGCGGCGATCCTGGCACGGGGGAACATGGCCGCTTCGTAACGGGTCAGCGCCGTTTCGATGTCGTCGCCATGCGCGACGATGGCGAGCGCCAGTTCCGCCGCGTCCAGCATCGCGAGGTTCGCCCCTTCGCCGGCGAAAGGCGACATCACATGCGCGGCGTCGCCCACCAATGTGACGCCGGGGATGCGCTTCCAGTCATGCCCGACGGGTAACGCGTAAATCAGACGGGGAACGATCGTGTCGTCGCAGTGACGGATGAGATCGGTCAGTTTAGGATTCCAGTCGGCGAACTCCGCCAGCAAAGCACCGCGCGCGGCAGAAGTATCCGACCAGTCGACGCCGCAATTGTTTGTCCAGTCCTGCGGGACGCGGAAGGCGGCGCCCAGATGGATGTGCTTGCCGCCGTGCGCCATCAACGCCTTGTTGTCCGAAAGTGCGAAGAAGATGCCGGGACCCACGAGAGCGGCCAAGTCCGGATGCTGTGCATCGACATTCGAGAGTTGCATTTCTAGGTAGGAGATTCCGCAATAGTCCGGCGCGGCGGCCGAGAGCAGCGGACGCACCTTCGACCAGGTGCCATCCGCGCCGATAAGCAGATCGGTTGAAACGCTTCCGCCGTCGGTGAAGGTGAGCCGGTGCCGGCCGTCAACGAGTGCATCGACGGCGGCGACCTTGCGCCCCCAGGCGATCCGGCCGGCATCGAGAGACGAGATAAGCAGGTTGCGCAGGGCCGTACGGTCGATCTCGGGACGGCCCCTGTTGCCGTTTTCCGGCGGCGCTTCGTCGACGTAAATCGTACGCGCCTTGTCGAGCACGCGCATCGCTTCGCCTTGCGGATGGGTGAGGCGCAGGAACGCGTCGTAGAGGCCGGCCTTGCGCAATGCGAACTGGCCGGACTCCTCATGGATGTCCAGGACGCCGCCTTGTTTGCGGGCGTCGGCGGAGGCATCGAGTTCGTAGATGGTGGAGGCCACGCCGTGCATCTGGAGCACGCGCGCGAGAACCAATCCGCCGAGGCCGGCGCCGACGATTGCGATGGAGGGAGGCGTCATGATCGGCCCCAGTAAAAATGTGCTATGTTGCCCCGAGGATTATCGGGCGAGAATGGGCAAATGGACAAGATTCCGGTGGGCCGCACGATCGGTCAATCCTACAGCTTCGCGTTCGGGCGATACCTGCCGCTGCTGGGAATCGTCTGGCTGCCCGTGCTCCTAATCGGCCTGTTCGGCTATTTCATCCTCATCCCGTTCTATCAGAGTTTCCCGGACCTGATCCGGGAGATGGCGCTGAACCCGCACAACCCGCGAATTTTGCCGCCCGAAATTTATTCGACGGTCCGCTGGATCGGGCTTCTCGACATTGTTGCCCTGTTGATATTCGCCATGATCACCGTGGGCATCACCAAGGAGGTGCTGGGCCTGCGGCAGGGGCCGCGCTTCGTCTATCTTTCGTTCGGCGCGGCCGAACTCCGCGTGGTCGGAAGTTACTTTATTCTGCTGGCGCTGCTTTATGCCGCGATGATCGCCGTCGCGATCGTGGGCGGACTCCTCGGCGCACTCCTCTACGCGGTCGCGTCGGGATTCGTGCAGGGAGATTCGAAATCGTTAAGCGGCTGGGGCGTGGGCGCCATCGTCGCGCTGGCCGTCGTCGTCTATTGCGCCGCGATCTACGTCATGGTCCGGCTGTCCTATCTGAACGTGCCGGTCATCGTCGCCGAGCGGCGCATCGGGATATTGCGGAGCTGGGAACTCACCAAGGGCAATTTCTGGCGCGTGTTCGTCATTTCGCTGGCGATCTTTATTCCCTTCATGGTGCTGGAGTTCGCGGCTCTTGGAATCGCGTTCGGGCCGGCCCTGATCGATTTCATCGGTACGGTGCACGAAGCGCCTGCAACGGCCGCCGCGAAACTCGCGATGCTGATGACGAGCTTTCTGCGTTTCCTGCCCTATATGTGGGCGGTGGGTTTCCTGGTGGCGCCCGTTCTCTACGGCCTGCTGATTTCGCCGGCGGCTTTCGCCTATCGTGCGCTGGTGCCGGCCGCACCGGAAGGCGGAACGGCGCCGACGATGAAGGAGCACGCATGAGCGACGCGGTCGAAGCCCTGATTCTCGATCTCCTGGAATATGTGGCGGGCGGCGAGAAGGACTACGCCGAAGTGATGGACGCCTGGCGCACCTCCTGTCCCAGGCTGCCGGTGTGGGAAGAAGCGAACGATCGCGGGCTGGTCACGCGGGCGAAGTCTGAGGGGCGCGCCGTCGTCGCGATCACGCCTTCGGGCCGGGCCCTCTTGCAGCAGCGCAAACACGCAGGGACCGCGCAGGCGACATGAAGGTTTCGATCCTCGACGATTATCACGATACGTTGCGTACGCTCGCCTGTTTCCAGAAGCTCAAAGGACATGACGTCGAAATCTGGACCGATCACGTGCAGGACGTCGATAAGTTGGCGCTGCGCCTGAAGGACACCGAGGCTCTGGTGCTGATCCGGGAGCGCACGAAGATCACGGCGCCACTCCTGGACCGCCTCGACAAACTGAAGCTCATCAGCCAGCGCAGCGTCTATCCCCATATCGACATTGCGGCGTGCACGCGCCGCGGCGTGATCGTGTCGTCGAACATGCATTCCGACACGCCGTCTTATGCGGCGGCGGAATTGACCTGG
>JBEKLK010000292.1:0-4744 GCA_050010235.1 Rhizomicrobium sp. | reverse complement strand
GGCTCGTGCTCGAACACGTCGAGGCCGGCGCCCGCGAGCGCGCCTGTTTCCAGCATGCGCGCGAGCGCATTCTCGTCGATCACTTCGCCGCGGGCCGTGTTCACGACATAGGCCGACGGTTTCAGAAGCTTGAGACGCCGCGCGGACAACAGATGATAGGTCGCCGGCGTATGCGGGCAGTTGACCGACACGATGTCCATGCGCGCCAGCATCTGGTCGAGGCTCTCCCAATAGGTGGCCTCCAGTTCATGTTCGATCTGCGGATGAACGGGCTTGCGGTTGTGATAATGGATCTGCAGGCCGAACGCCTTGGCGCGCCGCGCGACGGCCTGGCCGATCCGGCCCATGCCCACGATGCCGATGCGTTTGCCCCAGATGCGGTGACCCAGCATCCAGGACGGCGACCAGCCCTTGAAATGTTCGGCTTTCAGTTCGTCCGCGCCTTCGACCAGCCGGCGGGGCACGGCGAGGATCAGCGCCATCGTCATGTCGGCGGTGTCTTCGGTCAGCACGCCCGGCGTGTTGGTGACGGTGATGCCGCGATCGAGGGCGGTCTTCACGTCGATGTTGTCGACGCCGGTGCCGAAATTCGCGATGAGCTTCAAGTTCGGGCCCGCGCGCACCAGCACCTTGGAATCGATGCGGTCCGTCACCGTGGGGACGAGCACATCGGCCTTCTGGATCGCCTCGACGAGCTCGGCCTGGGAGAGCGGCTTGTCCTCGTGGTTGAGACGCGTGTCGAACAGCTCCCGCATGCGCGTTTCGATCGCATCGGGAAGCTTGCGCGTGACGATCACGAGCGGTTTGTTCGCGGGCATCGAGGCTCCATGTGGACCTGCGGCGTTTGCCGGGCCCGTCTTTGGGTATTAGCAGATGCGCCTAGCGGGTCAAATATGCGGCAGATAGCCAATTCGCGCTCTTGCGGGCCGGCGCGCGAGGGGTAGAAATTTCGCGCGCGCTCGGAGACATCGACCCAACCATGCCCCGGCTTTTCGCCCGTCGACACATCGCATGGTGGCTGGTCGGCTGTTTGACGGTTTCGAGTGCCGCTGCCGCACCCGCCATGCGGCCGGACGAGGGGGCAGTCCCGCCTCGGTTTGTCAGCCTCGACAGCAACAAGGTCTATATGCGGGAAGGGCCGACCTATGACCACCGCGTCCTGTGGGTCTATCGCCGCAAGGGCCTTCCCGTCCTGCTGACGGCGCAGTTCGATGTCTGGCGGAGGGTGCAGGATTCGGACGGCACGGTGGGCTGGGTTCACTCCACCATGATCTCGGACGCGCGGACGGTGCTGGTCACGTCCAAGACCCCTGCCGCGCTGCGCTCGGCCGAACAGCCGAATTCGAACATTCTGGCCTTGGCTCAGCCCGGCGTAATTGCCAAGCTGGAGACCTGCGGCCCCACCGCCTGCCAGGTTTCCACCGGCAGCGTCGAAGGCTGGATCGACAAGAAGAACATCTGGGGAGTGCGCGCGGGTGACGTCTTCCACTAGGACGGACGAAGAAGCTTTGCGCTCCGGAGCGGGCGGGCAGAAACCTTCCCCGGAGAGCGCCACCACGACCGGCGCGGCCATGGACGATACGTCCGGAAGCCCCGCGTCCCTGGTGGTGAGCGAAGCCGAAGGTTGGGCGCGTTTCCTCAAATCGCCGCACGGCGAATCCGCAACCGGCGACCGCATCGCCAGTCCGCTCGGTCAGGTTTCCTGGGCGATGTTCGATTTCGCGCGCACGCCCTATGTGCTGCTCGTTACCATCTATCTGTTCGCGCCTTACTTCGCGAACACCTTCGTACCGCACGATCCCGTGCGCGGTCAGGCGATCTGGCTCAACATCCAGGGTTACAGCGGCGTGTTCATCGCATTGCTGGCGCCGTTCATCGGCGCGATCTCGGATGCAGGCGGGCGTCGAAAGCCGTGGATCGTCGTGTTCGGGATGATGGTCGCTCTCGCCGCCGGGATGCTCTGGTATGCCAAGCCGGGCGGTCAGGGCCTTTCCATCCTGGAAGTGGGAATTTTCGTCGCGATCACTTATGTCGCGTTCGAATTCACCAGCGTGTTCTACAACGCCATGCTGGCCTCGATCACGACGCCGGGTCAGGTGGGACGGTTGTCCGGGCTCGGACTCTCGCTCGGCAATGCGTCCGGCCTCGCGATACTCCTCTTGATGCTCTACGGCTTTGCGCTGCCCGGAAACGTGACCTGGAGTTTCATTCCGGCGCATCCCTGGTTCGGCATCGATCAGTCCCAGTTCGAGTCCGACCGGCTGACGGGTCCCATCTCGATGGCGTGCATCTTTATTTTCAGCATTCCGCTGCTGATCTGGACGCCCGATCGGGCGAAAGCGTCGATGGGTTGGGCCGAGGCTTCCGTCAAAGGCATCAAGTCGGTCCTCACGACGGTGAGAAGCCTCAAGCATTATAAAAACGTCGCGACCTATCTGTTCGCGCGCCTGTTCTTCAATGACGGCATGACGGCGCTGCTGACGGTCGGCGGAATCTATGCGGCCGGTGTGTTTCACTGGGGCACGCTCAACAGGCTGGCCTATGGAATCGTTCTCAGCGTTTTTGCTGTGTTCGGCGGCTTCCTGGGCGGCTGGCTCGACGATCACCTTGGCTCGAAGCCTGCGATCTTCATTTCCGTGGGCGGCACGCTGATCTTCGGCCTCCTGTCGATCTCGATGGGACTCGACCGCATTTTCTGGTTCATTCCCTATGACCCACACTCGGCGCCGGTTTTCCAGGGGCTGCCGTTCTTCAAATCGTTGCCCGAACTGATCTACATGCTGCTCGTCATCGTGGTGGCGATCTGCGTCACGGCCTCCTACGCCAATGCGCGCACGATGATGGCGCGCATTGCGCCCGTCGAACGCATGACCGAATTCTTCGGCCTGTTCTCGTTGTCGGGGCAATCGACGTCGTTTCTCGCCACCCTGAGCGCCAGCTGGCTGACCGAATGGACCGCCAGCCAGCGGGGCGGAATGATCGCGGTGATGATCTTCCTGGGCCTGGGACTGATCGGGATGATCTTCGTCAAGGAAGAACGCGCTACGGCGGCGTGATCGCGCGCGCGCCGCCTCGTCCCCGCGAACGGGGAACGAGGCCTCGAACAAGTCAATTCTCTTTAATGCGGCGGCGGCACGAGAACCGCGCCGGGCGGCGGCGGTCCCGGAACGATCACGGCACCGGGCGGCGGCCCATCGTGGTCGTGATCATGATCGTGTTCATGGTCGCGGCAATCATGATCGCAGCGATCCTCGATCACGTGGTCGCGATACCAATGCGACTGCGCATCGTAGTTCTGCGAGCGTTCGTCGTAGCTGTGCAGCAGATGCTCGTAGCAATCGCGGTCGCAAGGCGTTTGGTCGTGGCAATCATGATCGCAAGGCGGACGATCGCGACAGTCGTGATCGCAAGGCGGTCCCGGCGGTCCATATGCTCCCGGCGGACCATCGTGGCCGTCATGGTCGCCATGCTCATCGTGCGGTGGGCCGTAGCCCGGTCCCGGCGGCGGTCCGTCGTGCCCGTCATGGTCGCCATGCTCGTCATGCGGCGGTCCGAATGCACCGGGCGGCGGTCCATCATGTCTGTCACGGCCATCAAGCTCGTCGCGACCGTCATGCTCGTCCCGCGGGGGACCGTAGCAATCGTGCTCGCAACTCCAGCCGCCGAAATGGCAGTCGTGATCGCAGCGCCAGGGTTCGCGGCAATCCTGCTCGCAGGGAGGAGGGCCCTCGCAGTCGCGATCGCAGCGCCAATCGTTGAAATGGCAATCGTGATCGCAACGCCAGCCTTCGCGGCAGTCATGTTCGCAAGGCGGCGGTCCTTCGCAGGCATGATCGCAATGCCAGTCGCCGAACCGGCATTCCTGGTCGCAGCGCCAGCCGTCGCGGCAGTCGCGCTCGCAAGGCGGGGGTTCGTGGCAGCCGCGGTCGCAACGCCAGTCGCCGTAGTTGCATTCGTGGTCGCATCTCCAGCCTTCGCGGCAGCCGCGCTCGCAGGGCGGGCGCCCGTCGCATTCGTGGTCGCAGCGCCAGCGATAGCCGCAGCCGCGATCGCAATGGTGCCGATAGCAGTCGTAGTGGCAATCGCGTCCGTCCCAATGGTCGAAATCGATCTGCGGCACGGGATCGAGCGGATCCAGCAGCACCGAATCCGTCACCGCCGTCTGGGCGAACGCATGGGTGGGCGCCACCATCCACAACAGCATCAAGGCCAAACCGGCCACGATGCGCCCGAGCCCCGAGGAGCGGCGCTTAGGGAATGTCGCGTATCTGTTCACGACAAATCTCCTTCAATGATGGCCTTCGCGGTGCGGTCCGGCATCGGCCTGGCCAAGAAGCTCCGCGAGCTGGTTCATGGTCGGCCGGAAGCCTGCGAGCGCCGAGGCCGTGAAGAAATCGTTCGCTTTCGAAAGATCCTGCCGGATGCCGTTCGGTCCGACCTTGTAGAGCACGCCCAGATGATAGAGCGCCGCGCCATAGCGTTGATCGCCGGATTTGGCAAACCAATAGGCGGCACGCACATAGTTCAGCGGAACGCCGATTCCCTTGGCGTACATCACGCCCAGCGTGTTTTGCGAGCTGGCGTCGCCGCGCTGCGCGGCCGTCTGGATCAGATGCACCACCTCGATCGGATTGAGATGCCCGGTGGGTTCGTCGCCGATGGTGGCCTGAAAGCGCGCCATGGCCTTGAATTCCGAATCGCCCGCGACTGAGGCCCAGCGGGCGAAGGGCGTCTTGCTGAAGCC
>JBEKLK010000291.1:0-4750 GCA_050010235.1 Rhizomicrobium sp. | reverse complement strand
TGATTTTCATCGCGTCACGCCGCACCCAGCGCCGCGATCGCATCGGCAAGCGCGACGGTGTTGCGGGCGATCTCCGCATGCAGCAGTTCGACCATGCGGCCGTCGAGCGCGATGGCGCCTTTGCCTTTGTTCTCCGGCAAATCGAAGGCGGCGATGATCTTGCGCGCGGCCGCGACATCTTCGGGAGACGGCGCGAACACCTCGTTACAGGGTTCGAGTTGCGACGGGTGGATCAGCGTCTTGCCGTCGAAGCCGAAGGCCCGGGCCTGTTTGCATGTCTCGAGGAACCCAGCGGCATTGGCGATGTCGTTGTAGACGCCGTCGATGATCGCGAGCCCGAACGCGCGCGCCGCGGCGACGGAAATGCCGAGCGCCGCAGAAAGATTCTGGCGATCCTGCGTGTGCACGCCGTGAAATTCCTTGACCAGATCGTTCGTGCCCATCACGAGGCAGGCGAGCCGTCCGCCCGCGCCGGCGATTTCGGCCGCCTTGAGGATCGCGAGTGGCGTTTCCATCATCGCCCACAGCGCGACGACGCGACCCCCGAGGCGAGCCTCGATCTCGGCCAGGTCGCTGGCCGAGGAGACTTTCGGCACCAGGATGGCATCGGGCCCTGCTGCGGCCGCCGCGGCCAGATCGGCCTCGCCCCAGACCGTCGACAATCCATTGATCCGGATCGCGACGTCCCGCTTGCCGAAGCCCTTTGCCTTCACGGCCTCGCAGACCTGGCTGCGCGCCAACTCCTTGGCGTCCGGCGCCACGGCGTCCTCCAGATCGAGGATCAGGGCGTCGGCGGGCAGCGCCCGCGCCTTGTCGAGCGCGCGGGCATTGGAGCCCGGCATATAGAGGACCGAACGGCGCGGGCGGATGGCAGGCGGCATGATTGTCCCGAAGAAAAATCCGCCACAGACTTACGGCACCGGTCGAACGCCGCCAAGCGCCGGGAATGTCGATTTTCACCGCTCCCATTCGTCATAGGATGGGGCAGTATGGTCTGCCCCGTTCAGGGAGGTTCACATGCCGGATTTCATGCTGTTTCTGCACCAGGATCTGGGGACGGGCCCGATCGCCTCGCCCGAGGAAATGATGGCGGTCGTCAAGGAATATATCGCCTGGTCCGACCGGATGCGCGCCGAGGGACGCTACAGGAGCGCCGAACGGCTTTCCAACGATGCCGGAAAGGTCTTGCGGCCGAAGGATGGCCGCATCGCCGTCACCGACGGCCCCTATGCCGAGACCAAGGAAATCATCGGCGGCTACTACGTCATCGGCGCCAAGGACTACGATGAGGCCTGCCGCATCAGCGAGACCCATCCACATTTGAAATATGGCGGCCGTATCGAAATACGGCAGTTCCACCCGATATGACATGAGCGCGAACGGCGGGACGGATTGCCTGGTCGACGGTCTGTTCCGCCGCGAAGCCGGACGTCTTGCCGCGCGCCTGACACGCATGTTCGGACCGGCGCGTCTTTCGCTGGTGGAAGACGTTTTGCAGGATACTTTTGCCGCGGCGCTGGCGCGCTGGCCGATCGACGGCGCGCCGGACCGTCCCGCCGCGTGGCTCGCCACGGTCGCGCGCAACAAGGCGCTCGACCGGTTGCGGCGCGAGGCGCGTGAAGAACCTTTCGACGAAGCGGTGTTCGACGCTCTTCCCGCGACAGAAGAGTCGCAAGCCGATCTCGACGACACGCTCGCGTTGATGTTCGTCGCCTGCCATCCGGCGCTGGGCGAGGATGCGCAGGCGATGCTCACGCTCAAAACCGTCTGCGGTTTCGGCGTGAACGAAATCGCGCGCGCCTATCTGACGAGCGCCGATGCGGTGGCGCAGCGCCTGGTGCGCGCGAAAGCCGATATCCGCAGGCTCGGCCTGGCGTTCGAGATTCCCGAAGGCGGCGCACTCGCGGAACGGTTGCCGGCTCTGTTGCAAGCGATCTATCTGCTGTTCACAGGCGGTTATACGGCCGGCGAAGGCGAGGATCTGATCGTCGCGGAATTCTGCGTGGAGGCGCTGCGGCTCGCCGAGCTGGTCGCGCGCCATCCCGCCACGGCCACCGGCGAAGCCCATGCGCTTGCGGCGCTGCTTTCGTTCCAGCACGCGCACGCCTCGGCGCGGATCGGCAATTCCGGCGAGTTGCTGCGTCTGGCGGAACAGGACCGTCGGCTGTGGGATCGCGATCTGATCGCGCGGGGCTTTGCGCATCTGCAGAAAGCGATGATCGCGCGCGAATTGTCCATCTATCACGTGGAGGCGGGTGCGGCGGCGGTTCATGCCTCTGCGCCCGATTTCGATTCCACCGAGTGGCAGCAGCTCGCGCATTATTACGCCATGCTGGAAGAACTGAAGCCCACCCCCGTCGTGCGCCTCAACGCGGCTGTTGCCTCCGCCTATGCCGAAGGTCCCAGGATCGCGCTGATGAAGCTCGATCGCCTGTCGGGCGACAAGCGGCTGGAGGATTATGCCCTGTTTCACGCCACGCGCGGCGACCTGCTGCTCAAGCTCGGCCGGCGCGAAGCCGCGCAGGCCGCCTTCCGCCGGGCGCTCGAATGTCCGCTGAGCGATCCGGAGCGCGCGTTCATCGCGGCGCGCGCGGATTCGTGCCGTCGCGCGTCATGAACATTCTCTCGATCCAGTCCGAAGTCGTCTACGGCCATGTGGGAAATCGCGCGGCGCGATTTGCCCTCGAAAGGCTGGGCTTTGAGGCCTGGACGATTCCCACGGTCCTGCTGTCCAGCCACGCGGGTTACGCGCGTGTGGAAGGCGAGGCGACGAATGCCGATCTGATGGGCCGCCTGGTCGACGGCCTCGACGGCAATGGCTGGCTTGGCCGATGCGACGCGGTGCTGTCCGGCTATCTGGGTGGCGCCGATCAGGCGGAGGTGGTGGCGGATGCGGTGCGCCGCGCGAAGGTGGCCAATGCGGGGGCGGTATATTGTCTCGATCCCGTCTTCGGCGATGGGACCCGTGCTTACGCGAAACCCGGCGTCGCCGAAGCGATGGCGCGCACATTGCTGCCGCTCGCCGACATCGTCACACCGAACGTGTTCGAGCTTTCGAGCCTCTCCGGCATTGCGATCGGAAACGCCAAAGATGCGCTGGCCGCGGCCAGACAACTGCGCCGACCTGTCGTTGTCGCGACTTCGGTTCCGGCGGGCGATCGCATCGGTGCATTGGCCGTCGAAGGCGCAGGCGCGTGGCTCGCCACGACATCCCAACTCGAATCGGCGCCGCACGGTTCGGGCGATCTGTTCGCGGCGCTGTTCCTGGCCGCAAAACTCTCCGGCTGGAGCCCGCAGGATGCAGTCGCGCGCGCAACTGCCAGCGTGTTTCATATTCTTTCGGCGAGCGCGGGCTCGAAAGAGATGCTCCTGCCGGCCGAGCAGGGCGCGCTCGTGAACCCGCCGCTGTCGGTCGTCCGCGTCGAGCGTTTGTCCTGAGAGCGTAACTTTGCGCTATTCCCGAAAGCCCTTGGCGTAGTCTGCGGCTTCCGGTTCGGCGAGAAGGCGATCGGCCCAGCGGCGAAATACTTTTTCCATGCGCGCACCTTCGACTCCCAGCTGCGCCATGGCCACGCCCCCGTTCACGCTTTCATGGTATGCGCCGATCAGGCCGTCCTTCAGAACGAAGCGGCTGGTGCCGTCGATCACCACGCGGCGGCCCTTGAAGGCGGGAATCGTCGAAACGAAGCGCGACAGCGAACGCGCATAGCCGATCCGGCCGTTCGTAATGGGATCGAAGAAGCGCCAGTCGTAATCCGCGGCATCGCGATGAAACAGATTCACCAGCATGTCGGCGATGGAGTCGCGGCCTTTGTGCGGGCCGTAGATGTAGTCGTGATAGACGCCGTCTTCCGTGAAGCAGGCGGCGAATGCCTTGCCGTCGCCTTTGGTCGCGGCAGTGCCCAGGCGCGCCACCAACGCTTCGAATTCGGATTGGGTCATGCGGCTTTCTTCAGGAGCTTGCGGTTGATGAGGCATTCGGCGATCTGCACCGCATTGAGGGCCGCGCCCTTGCGCAGATTGTCGGCCACGATCCACATCGAAAGCCCGTTTTCGACGGTCGGATCCTTGCGGATGCGCGAGACATAGGTCGCGTCTTCGCCGGCGGCTTCGACGGGTGTCACATAACCGCCGTCCTCGCGCTTGTCGACGACCAGGACGCCGGGAGCCGCGCGCAGAATCCCACGCGCGCGATCGGCCGTGATGGGATTGTCGAATTCGATATTGACCGCTTCGGCGTGGCCGATGAACACGGGCACGCGCACGCAGGTCGCCGTCAGCTGAATGTCGGGATCGAGGATCTTCTGCGTCTCCACCATCATCTTCCATTCTTCTTTGGTCAGGCCGGAATCGAGGAAGACGTCGATATGGGGAATGACGTTGTAGGCGATCTGTTTGGTGAACAGCTTGGTTTCGATCGGATCGGCGACAAAGACGGCGCGCGTCTGGCGGAACAGCTCGTCCATGGATTCCCGGCCCGCGCCCGACACCGATTGATAGGTCGACACCATCACCCGCTTGATGTGCGCCGCGTCGTGCAGCGGCTTGAGCGCCACCACGAGCTGGATCGTCGAGCAATTGGGATTGGCGATGATGCCTTTCTTGATCTCCGTCTCGAGCACGGCGGCATTCACTTCCGGTACGACCAACGGCACATCGCGATCCATGCGCCAGAAGGAGGAGTTGTCGATCACGATGGCGCCCTGCTCGGCGATCTTCGGCGCCCACTCCTTCGACACGATGGAGCCGG
>JBEKLK010000290.1:0-4753 GCA_050010235.1 Rhizomicrobium sp. | reverse complement strand
GTGAAGATGTCGAGAACCTGCGTGAGGTCGCCCGACAATTTGACGGCGCTTTCCTGCAGGTTGTTGGGCGGGCCGTAAGTTCCGGGCTCGGAATTGCCGGTGACGAGAAACAGATTGCCCGACGCATCCGCCGCCACGCCGAATTGCGACATCCAGATCGATGACAGGAAGCACGGACCCGTCCGATACCTGTTGCAGGTCCCGTTCAGCGCCGAACGGTTGTTCATGACGGAGTTCGCCGGAAGCGGCGCCAGCGTCGTCGCATTCCAGCCCAACAGCCAGCCGCGCGAAACCGTTTGGGCCAGGTCGGAAAAGCTGCCGAATGCAGCATAGATGTTTCCGTTGGCTTCCAGCAGCGCGGGATGCTGGCGTTCCGCATAGGTCTGGAATTGCACGAGTTTGCCGTTGACCAGTTTGGTCGAAGCCCTGATGGCCACCGCCTGTGTCATGTTGCCGAGCGTGCTGAGGCTGAGCTTGTGCAGCCGGTAGACGGGTAAATTGTTTTCATAGGTGCAGGTGATCAGGAACATCGCGTTCTGCGCGATGTCGATCACGGGTGTCGACTGAATGCCGACCTGCGTGGGATTTGGAAATGTATCGGTCGGAGGCGTGGGACCGAGGTTTACCGAAACGAGCTTCTGTCCCGTGGTCGCATCGAAGGCCTCCACTTCGTTGGTGTCGGTCACGATGTAGACGACGTCGTGGGTGCCCTTCTTCGCGATGGTCACGTTTTGGACGATAAGGGGCTGGGCGCCGATGTCTCCGGTCGCAATGACATTCGCCAGGACGCCGAAGTTCCCTCCCGCGACACTTGCCGGCGTGAGGGCCGTCTCGTTGGGATTCCAGCCCGAGCGGAAATTGTCGTAGTGGTAGGTCGTCACGTTGATGGCCGACGCACTTCCGGAGTAGGCCGTTGCAAGGGCCACGGCCGTCAGCAGCCCGCGGACGATTGTTTTCGTGTGCGACGAAAAGCGATTGGTCATGTCCCGGCAATCCCCGTTTTTGAACGAATGAAGCAAACCTGAGGCCGTCGGCCCGGCCTTCGCGGTTTGCGCGAACTCTGCGACGATCAGAAATCCGTCAGATCGAAACGATAGCCGCAGATGCGACCGGGTCGCAAGCGACCGGCCCGGGTACGATTACCGGGAGTTCCATCAGGCGAATGCGCGTATCGACCGGCAGTCTATTCGTGCGCATTCGCGGCGGCGCGAATATCCTCCGAAGAAATCGGCCTATTTGTCGTCATACCACAGCAACGGAGACGTCTTGGCGCGCTGTGTCAGCTTCGCATGCATCACTCCGGCGCCGTCGTAATCGCCGTCGATGACGAGCGAGCGACCCACGAAGAGTTCGATCGAGCGGTCTGCTGCCGCTGCCGCGGAATTGTCCACCATCACGATCTTCCCCGTGCGCGTTTTGAGGGTGATCATGTCGCCGTCGATCGCCTGAGCCGTGCCGTAGATTTCATGACCGGTTGTCCGGTGGAACGTGCTGGCGGTCCGCTTCACTGTCGCTCCCGGCGAGGCGCCGAGACCGAGGATCGCCAGATCGGGACCGCCCCACACATAGACCTTCCCGTTTGCGACGACAGGAACGACGTTGGCGTTCTCTCCGACATTCGGCCATGTGCCCGCGACGGATGACCAGAGCGTTGCACCGTCATTGCCGTTGATGGCGTAGAGCGTGATGTTTCCCTGTGTCGTCGTGGGCCGCGTCGCCGCCCAGATGATGGGCGCCTGCTTCGCGGTTCCATTGGAAGAGACGACCGTGAAGAAGCCGCTGTCCTGACCGGAGACCAGATCGGCGGATTCGGCATCGTGAGTCAGAGTCACCGTCGGTGTCGTCTGCACCAGCCAGATTTTCAGGCTCGTGCCGCCGCTGGAGACCACGCGGCCCACGCCGTCGGAGCCCGTGAAATACGATTGCGCGCACCAGCAGCCGCCGATGGGGACTTGAGCCACGACATTATCCGGCGCCGTGGCGGTGTGCCCGCCCATGTTGTTGCGATTGAGAAGATACATGGTTCCGGATTTTCCGGCGGCCACCGCGAGGTTCGGAATCTTGCCGGGCTGCGTCGGCAGAAGCGTGATGCCGCCAGCGCCGAAATCCCAATCGGTATTGTCGAGAGTATTGGAGTTGTGGGGCGTGAAAATGTCCTTGAGCTGGGTGAGGTCTCCCGTCAGCTTGATCGCGCTTTCCTGAACGTTGGCGGGCGGGCCATATGTTCCCGGCTCGGAATTTCCCGTCACCAAAAACAGATTGCCCGACGAATCCGCCGCGACGCCGGCCTGGGACATCCAGATCGACGACAGGAAACACGGAACTCCGTTGTGATATTTGTTGCAGGAACCATGCAACGCCGAACGGCTGTTCATGGCGAAGTTCGCATAGAGCGGTGCCAGCGTGGTTGCCTTATAACCCAACAGCCAGCCGCGCGAGACCGATTGGGCCAGGTCGGCGAAACTGCCGAATGCGATGTAGATGTTCCCGTTGGCTTCCAGCAATGCCGGATGCTGCCGTTCCGCGTAGGTCGTGAATTCGAACTTCTTGCCGTTGACCAGCGTGGTCTTCGCAGTGATGGCGACCGACGGTATCTGGTCGGCCAGCGTGCCGAGGTCCAGCTTGTGCAGCCGATACACGGGCAAATTGTTTTCATATGTGCAGGCGACGACGAAAATCGCGTTTTGCGCGATGTCGATCACGGGAGTCGACGAGATGCCGACTTGAAGCGGATTGGGAAACGTGTCCCGGGGCGGCGGCGTCCCGATATTGACCGATATAAGGTTGGCGCCGGTATTGGCATCGAAGGAGTCCACATTGTCGGCATTGGTGACCACATAGACGACATCGTGGATACCTTTGCTCCCCATGTTGACGTTTTGAACGATGAGCGGCTGGGCGCCGATATTTCCCGTCGCAACCGCGGTCGCGAGCACGCCGAAAGTCCCACCCGAAACGCTTGACGGCGTGAGAACCGTTTCGTTGGGGTCCCAGCCGGTCCTGAGATTGTCGTAGTGGTAGGTCGTCACGTTGATGGCCAACGCGTTTGACGCGCAGGCCGCAACGAGCGCCGTGGCCGCAAGCACCGAACGGACAAACGTTTTCGCGCGCAGCGAAGAGCAATCGGTCATTTTAGGCGACTCCCGTTTCCAACAAATATGGGCAACCGAACGGATCGGATCGGCCGGCGCTGTTTGCGCGAACTCCGCGACGATCAGAGTTCCCTTTGGCCGGAACGATACGCAAGATGCGACTTGTTCGCAAGTGACCGGCACGAGTACGGTTACCGATGGAACTTTGTCGTGCGCGCCGCTGGTCCGGCAGACAGTTGCATTTGCGCGCAACCGTTTCGCCTTGCGGCGCGGGGACCGGATCCGGTTACTTGTCGCTGTACCAGAGCAGGGGCGAAGTCTTGGCGCGATTGGTCAAGGTCGCGTGCATGACGCCTGCGCCATCGTAATCGCCGTCAATGACGAGAGCGCGTCCGACGAAAAGTTCGATCGTACGATCCGCTTTCTCCGCCGCGGAATTGTCGACCATCACGATCTTGCCCGTGCGCGTCTTGAGGCTGATCATGTTTCCGTTGATCGCGACAGCGGTGCCGTAGATCTCGTGTCCGGAGGTTCGCTCATGGGGCGTACTGCGCCGCAATGTCGTGCTCGACGAGGCGCCGAGGCCGAGGATCGCCAGATTGTCTCCGCCCCAGACATAAACTTTTCCGTTTGCGACGACGGGCACGACGTTGGCGTTCTCACCCACATTCGGCCAGGTTCCCGCGACCGACGACCAGATCGTCGAACTGTCGGCGGCATTGAGTGCATAGAGCGTGATGTTTCCCTGGGTCGTCGTCGGCCGCGTCGTCGCCCATATGATGGCGGTCTGCGGCGTGGTTTCGTTCGACGAAACGGCGGTGAAGAAACCGCTATCCTGGCCGGACACAAGCTCGGTCGAAGTACTTTCCTGGACCAGCGCCACCGTGGGCGAAGTCTGAACCCGCCAAACTTGTTCTGTCGTGCCGCCACTCGACACCACACGGCCCACGCCGTCCGAACCTGTGAAATAGGATTCTCCGCACCAGCATCTTCCGATCTGGACCTGCCCCACGACATTGTCGGGCGCGGCGGTCACATGACCGCCCATATTGTTTCGGTTCAGAAGATAAAGAATGCCGCTCTTGCCGGCCGCGACCGCGAGACTCGGAATCTTGCCCGGCTGCTGCGGCAGAAGCGTGATGCCACCCGCGCCGAAATCCCAATCCGTATCGTCCAGGCTATTGACGTTGTAAGGCGTAAAAATGTCTTTGAGCGTCGCAAGGTCACCGGTCATCTTGACCGCGCTCTCCTGGATGACGCTCGGCGATTTGTATGTTCCGGGTTGAGAATTGCCCGTCACGAAAAAGACATTGCCCGGCGTGTCCGCCGCAATGCCGGCCTGCGACATCCAAATAGATGCGAGATAGCATGTTCCCGACTGATATCTGTTGCAGGTGCCGGTCGTCGCCGAACGATTGTTCATGACTTTGTTCGCCGCGAACGGCGCGAGTGTCGTCGCATTCCAGCCCAGGAGCCAGCCGCGCGAAACCGTTTGCGCGAGATCGGAAAAGCTTCCGAATCCGACGTAAATTTTTCCGTTGGCTTCCAGCAGCGCCGGATGCTGACGCTCCGCATAGGTCTGGAACTGGACGGTTTTTCCGTTGGCCAATTTGGTCGAAGCCGAGATTACGGCCGAAGGCACCATGTCGGCGAGAGTGCCG
>JBEKLK010000289.1:0-7703 GCA_050010235.1 Rhizomicrobium sp. | reverse complement strand
GCGGCTCTCGCTCTGGCGGCAATCCCGGTCGTCTGTCTCGTCATTGCCTTCCTGCATTTGCGTCACGTGGGTCTTGCTCTCGCGGCGGCGTTCGCGCCTCTACCGGGTTTGATTGCGGCGGCGTCGCTCGTCCATGGCGCGACAGTCGAGCCATTGTCGCTCGCGTATCTCACGGGACTGACCGTGGCGCTGTTCCTGGCCGATGACATCGCATTGCGCGTGATTGAAGGAGCTGGCGGTCCCGATGCGATGGCGACAACGCTCAAGGAGAACTGGCTGGCCTGTTGCGCCGCGATTTTGGCCGCGTCTGCCTTCACCGCATTGTTGTTGTTCGCAGGGCATCATGCACGCACGCCATTCATCGCGACATGTGCCGAACTCGCCGCCGGATTCGGTGCGCTGATCGTGCTGCCGCTGATCGCGTCCCTGTTGCCGTTCGGCGAGGATTTCGTCGCGCGAGCCAATCGCCTGCGCGAACTGCGCGAGCGGCTGCTCGAGAAGATTGCAGCCGTGACGGAGCCGCACTGGGGCTGGAGCCTGACGGGCATTGGCGTCGTCTTCCTGGCGCTGGCGTTTTTCGGCTCGCGTTCGCTTCATGCGACGCCGGGCATCGCGCATTCCGCGCCTGTCATCTGGTTGGTTGCCATGGTTGTCACTATCGGTGCGTCGCTGGCCGCCACGCGCGACTGGCGCCGTTCGCTGGCGGTCCTGATCGCGCTGGGGCTCGCGGCTTTGACCGGATGCTGGGGGTTTGCGCGCGCCGGCGTGCCGTTGAACGTCAATTCCTGGCTCGCATTGATGCAGGTGCTGGGCATCGGTGCGGTGCTGGTCTTGCTGGTGGCCGCCGCCGCGCGTCCGGATGCGGACGAAGATGCGACGGCCGCGTCCGTGCGTTCGCTGCTGGGCAAGACGAGCGCTGCGGTCGCATCTTCGCTTTGTGCGCTGACAGTCCTTCTCGCCTTGTCGCTCAGTCTCGGCGGCGAGGCGCTCGCGCTGGCTGTCGTGATAGTGTTTGCAGGCGTGGGTGCGGTTCTGTTGCAACCCGCGCTGACGATTGCGATCGAAACACTCGCGCCGCGGCGCAGCACCATCGAAGCGCGCTATCGGGTGAACTAACCCGATTTCGGGCGGCGGAACGATTGCACCAGCACGGCGATGCCGTCGGCGATCTCGTGCCAGTTCGCCAGATGCGCGCGCTTGAAGCGGTAGCTGAGCGCCACGCCGTGCTTGAGCCGCACGTCGCGCAGGCAGCTCGGGCTCGGCACCTGCTGGCTGAAACGCACGCACAGCAGGACGACCGGACCGTTGGTGCCCTGGCCGACAAACAGATCTTCGCCGCGATAACCGGAATCGTCGCGGAAGGAATATTCCGTGAGCCCGAACGGACCGGGCTTGCCGGCCGGCTCGGCGACATAGGTGAGATAGATGCGCTGCAGCCGGTCGGCTTCCGTCAGGTCGAGATCTTCTTCGCGGATCAGCATGTAGATGACGGGCGAGTCCGCCGCGTTGCTGGTGAAGTTCGAACTCTCCCAATCCGAATAGCCGCGGAAGTCGGGAAAGGTCGTGAACAGCGACACGTCCTTGCGCGGGCCGCCCTGACGCGCGCTGCTGTAGATGATGTAATTCGCCGGAATTTTGAGCGCGAGGCCGTTGACCGACAGATCGATCGGATCGGCGCGCGACGTGGGCGAGGGATGTTCTTCGATGAAGGAGGCCGGGGTCGGCGCCAGATAGAGCAGCAGGATCACCGCCGACAACACGGCAGTCACGACAAAGACCGCAATCGGAATGAGCCATCCCGAGCGCTGCTTGACTGTGTCGTCTGCGTCTTCGCCGCGTCGGCTCATGGGCAATGTGGCGGGCACAATTCGGTCCTCGGCATCTTTAACATGCCATTTCGATTCGCCGACAACGAGGTTAAGGCCAAAAACGCGTTAATTCCCTTACAGAATGGCCGGACACCTCGCCGCATGGCCGTTCGGACATTGGCGCATGCTGCCCGGAAATCGGACGGCGCGTCCGCCTCGCACGGGCAGGGGCGGGCAATCTGGCCCGGAATGAAACATATGTTGAGCCTGCCCGGCGAATAAACGGGCACACGGACTGCACTTCCCGGTCTGTCGAAACCGGGAAGGTGCCATGCTTCACGACCTTATGGTGGTTCTGTTCGCCACCACTGCGGGCTTCACGGCCTCGGGCATCATCGCCAACATCTATCGCCTGCTCACGAAGAAGAAGGCGGAAAACCCGTTGGCGAAACTGTCCTACTGGGCCGTGATGGTCGTTGCGGGGCCGACCGTGCTGTTCGACAACGCGGCGCGGTCCTGGAAGACCAAAGCCTGTTCGGCCACGGCCTTCTGGATGGCCACGGCCATTTCCGGCTATTGGAGCTTCGCGCTCGGGCTCTTCGTGATCCAGCTCGCTCTCGCGATCTAGAGCACCGTCAACATGCTCGCCACCAGCGGGTGGCGCACGATGTCGCTGTCGCCCAACCGCACCACCGCGATTTCCGGAACCCGTTCGAGCCGGGTCGCGATTTCACCCAACCCCGAAAGCCCGCTCAGCAGATCCGTCTGGTCTGGATCGCCGGTCAGCACCATGGTCGAGCGCCAGCCCAGCCGCGTCAGCAGCATCTTGAGCTGCCCATAGGTGCAGTTCTGCGCCTCGTCGATCACCACGAAGCAGTCGTTGAGCGTGCGGCCGCGCATATAGGCGACGGGCGCGATTTCGATCGAGCCTTCCGCGAGCAGCGCTTTCAGCCTTTTGGTGCCGAGCCGCTCCGTCAGCGCGTCGTAGAGCGGGCGCAGATAGGGCGCGAGCTTGTCCTGGAGATCGCCGGGCAGGAACCCGAGGCTTTCGCCCGCCTCGACTGCCGGGCGCGACAGCACGATGCGGCCGACCTTGTTCTGCTCCATCGCTTCGACGGCCTTGGCGATGGCGAGATAGGTTTTCCCGGTGCCGGCCGGGCCCAAGGCCGCAATCACGGAGCGTTCGTCGATGGCGTCGAGCAGGCGCTGCTGCGTCGGGCTCATCGCCCGTATGTTCTTGACGTATTTTCGATCGCGGCCGTCCGCGTTCAGCGGATCGTAGCCACCCGAGACGGGAAAGAGGGGATGAACATTTGCAGGTTCGTGATGTTCGCGGATTTTGTGACGCGCGGAACGCTTGGCCATGGATGCTCCCTGGTCAAAGACGAATGCATGATGGGGTGATTGCAGTTCTGTGACGGGCGAGGCGAAGGGGCGAGGTTAAGGATTGCTCGAAGCGGCCTGATATCTGCCAACGCGCAATCCCGCAACTTATGTGCCCCCCAAGTCCGACTCAGCCGACCCGAAGAAAGCGTAACGTGTTTTTCGGGTTTCGTCGCGAAATTGAATATTTCGGTAGTGCCCTAATTTGAAAGTTAGGTCACCACAACCATTTCCTCGCATTTGTCGGTCTTCCCATTGTCAGCCCAAATCTTGAGCCGCTTGTACCACTTAGGATTTCCATTGGGATTGACCTGCTCAACGTCCCAGACACCTAGACTAAATGTTGCCGTCCAGTGGCCGCCAACGTCGCCACCCAGTCGGGTGCAGGTAGCCTTTCCGATTGCTATTGCGGTTTCGGCGTCTCGCACTCTGTCTGTCTGAAGCGGCTGATCGACTGTTGCGCAGCCGCACAATATGAGTCCGGCGGCAAGTTGAGCCCACCTCATCGGCTCGTTTGCTCCACCAATTCCTCAAGCGTCCGGAGCCTATCAGAAATACCCGCCGCCATGTGTTAGCCGCCCGCTTTCACATAACTCCACACCGAAGCGACGGTATCGAATATGTCCACCAGCCGCGCTGCGTAGTGTTCATGCACCGCAAGCCGCGCGTCGCCGCCGAGGAAGCCATCTTCTAAAGTGTCCAGAAGATCGATCAGGCGGCGGTGGTGAATGCCCAGCGCCTTTTGAATCGGATCGGTCACCACGCCGGAGAATGCCGCGGCGGCCGCCGTCGCGAGCAATACGCCACCGCCGGTCGCGAGCGCACCGGCCGTCCCGACTGCCTTCGTGGCAACGGCGCGCGCGATGGCGGGCCCGAGGGTGAGAAGCCCCGGAGTCAATTCGTGCAACAGGAGCGCGCCCGCACCCATGGTCAGCGTGCCGCTGGTGATCTCGTTCACGGCCGCGCGCCCGTTCAGATAGATCGACAAATTCTCCTTGAGCAGCGCTTCGATCCGGCCGCGTTCGTCTTCGCCCCACGGCCCTTCGAGAACCGAGAGCGCATCCTTGAGCCTTTGGTCGCCCATGATCTCGACCGCAAGCGCATCGTTGAAGGAGGATTTTCCAGGCCCGGAATAGGGCAGTTCCAGGAGGTCGACGACGATGCGCCGCTCGATCTCGTGGGCCACGGTCGTGCGCACGAACAATTCGCGCGACTTGAGCCATTGGGCGTCGCGCTTGCGGCCCGTGTGTTCGAGAGCGTAGGCCGCAGCCGTGAGGCCGAGCTGCGGACCCGCCATCAGCGCGTTGAACGGTGCGCGCCACAAATCGTGTCCGATCGCATGACGATGCAGCTTCAGCGCGCCCCGGACGGAATAGGTCTCGTCGACGAACCGCGGCACGCGCGACCGGCGTTTGCGGAAATAAATCCGGATCGGCGCGCGACCCGGCAAGATGGCCGCAACGCCACTCGGGAATCGCCCATGCCGATCTACAGCCTCGCCGGCGTCGCGCCGGAACTGCCGCCGGACGGAGAATACTGGATCGCGCCCAGCGCCGTCCTGATTGGGAAGGTCCGGCTGCTCCGGAACGCCAGCGTCTGGTTCGGCTCCGTGCTGCGCGGGGATGCCGACTGGATCACCGTCGGCGAGAATTCGAACGTGCAGGACAATTCCGTGATCCATGCCGATCCGGGCGAGCCGACCACGATCGGGGCCAATGTCACGGTCGGCCATCGCGTCATCCTTCATGGGACGACGATCGGCGACAACACGCTGATCGGCATGGGCTCGACCCTGCTCAACCGCTCCAAGATCGGGAAGAACTGCCTGATCGGGGCCAATTCGCTGGTCGCCGAGGGCAAGGAGATTCCCGACGGCTCGCTGGTGCTGGGTTCGCCCGGCCGCGTGGTGAAGCCGTTGAGCGAGCCGCAGATTGCCTATCTCAAAATCTCCGCGGATATTTATGTGCGGAATTACAAGCGCTTCCGCGATGAGCTGAAGGCGATAGGTTAGAATCGTTTTGGCTTGAATTGAATTGCGCAGCCCCCCTTCCGTCCGCCTCGCAGAAGTTGCGAGGCGTCCACCTTCCCCCGCAAGGGGGGAAGGCTAAAAAGTTTTTGCGCGCCCTATTTTTTTTGACCTTCCCCCCTCGCGGGGGAAGGTGGCGCGCGGCGTCAGCCGCGTGACGGATGGGGGTGGTGCAGGACCAAATTCGAATCCGCTCTCGCGAACGCTCAGCCAGTCGCTCTGCCGCTCGCGGGCATCTCGGGCGTGCGGGCCCAGTTGCGCCGGATGCGCGTATCGGATTCCGGGCCGAAATTGAACCAGGCCGCCTTGTCGCGCGTGGCGTCGACCACGAACAGCGCGTCGAGTTTGCCGAGTTGCTGGACGAGCTGATTTCGAATCGCATTCACGGACAATTCGCTCGACAGGAGCCAGGCCTGCGGCAGGAACGCGAAAGCGGGACCGAGCTTGAAGATTTCCTCTTCGAGGCCGTCGATCGAACGGGATTTCATGTCGGCGATGATGACGATATGGGCGCGCTCCGGAGTCATCGCGGTTTCGTCGAGTCGGCCGAATGCCGACATGGGATCGGGCTCGGCGGGCTTGATGGGTGTCACGGTCGCGGTGGGCTTGGCCGGTTCGACGCTCGCGCGGTCGGCAAACGTGAATAACGATGCCAGGGCCGGTTCGTCCGACGCCTGCCTGAAATTGGTTTCACCGTTGCGCGCGACAAGAGATTGCGGCGCGAGCCGACCCTCATACGCGAAGGCCTGCATTTGCGCGTCGGTATACGGCCCGTAGGCGCGTCCTCCGACACTGACAATCCAGCAGGCTGACATAAGCTTGGGTTCCGATGCGGGCGCTGGGAGTCAAACTAGGATTAAATGGTTACCCAAGCCTTGCGATTGCGCGGCTTGGCGCGGCAATCTCGCTCCCAAAATACCCCAGGGAGCCGAAAATGACCGATTTGCAATTCTGCAAGGTCGAGCGGGAAGGCCCGCTCACCGTCGTGACCATCAATCGCCCGGAGGTGATGAACGCCGTCCACCCTCCGGCCCATTTCGAACTGGCGGGGGTGTTCGACGACTTCGCCGCCGATCCCGCGCAATGGGTCGCCATCGTGACCGGCGCCGGCGAGCGCGCCTTCAGCGCCGGCAACGATCTCAAATACCAGGCGGGTGGGGGCAAGATGTCGGCACCGCCCAGCGGCTTCGGCGGACTCTCAAGCCGGTTCGATCTCGACAAGCCGCTCATCGCCGCGGTCAATGGTCTTGCGATGGGTGGCGGCTTCGAGATTGCGCTCGCCTGCGACATCATCGTGGCGGCCGAGACGGCGGTGTTCGCGCTTCCCGAACCGCGCGTGGGACTGGCGGCTCTCGCGGGCGGCCTGCATCGCCTGCCGCGCGTGATCGGCGAGAAACGCGCGATGGGCATGATCCTGACCGGACGGCGCGTCAGCGCGAAAGAGGGACTCGAACTCGGTTTCGTCAACGAGGTGGTTGCCGCCGGCGGTTTGATGACAGCGGCAAAGAAATGGGCGGCGCAGATTCTCGAACTGTCGCCGATGTCCATTCGCGCCTCGAAGCAGGCGGTTCAGAAGGGGCTCACCGAGCCGTCCGTCGAGCAGGCGTTGAAGAACCAGTCGAAATATCCCGCAGTCGCCGCGATGTTCCGCAGCGAGGATTTCATCGAAGGCCCGCGCGCCTTCGCCGAGAAGCGCGCGGCGCAGTGGAAGGGGCGGTGAGAGGTTTGTGCGGAAGCTGAAATTTCCTGCGAGCAGGGACAACAGGGAATTCGTTGATATGTCGGTGCGAGCTACGAAAGACGCGCAATTTGCGTGAAAGCGTTGCGTCGTCCCCGGCTAGAATTTGTGATCGATTCCAGCTTGCTTCATGATCGTGTTGGCGGTGTGGCGCGATAATATTTTGGCGTCGACCGTAAAATATCTCCTGGTACTCGGGCTGAACCAAATCGAATGGTCGCCCTTTCCTTGCCGATGGAAGTAGCAGCCGTTCGCGGAGAGCACTCGCTTGACCTCGGGCGTATATGAGCTAGCCATTACGCGGCGGCGAGCACGCTCACGCGTTCGTCGGTCACGATGTGAAGCTCGCCCCCGTCTCGATCGATTTTCACATTATTCAGTTGAATCAATTCCGCGGCGGCGATGCGCAGGCGCTCCTTCAATTCGTCCCAGGATTGGGCCTCTGTCACGAGACCGGGAATGTCGTCTGAGAAGGCTGTCCAAACGCCTGCCTCGGAATCCCATTTTGCATAAACTGTAAATCGGCTCATGATTCCTTCGCCTCCGAGACAGGCTCGTTTAAATCCCATACTACGTCATATAGCAGCAGAAATATGCAATCGGCATACTGATAGGGCGTTAACGGTCGATTTTTCAGCATGTTCCATGGCTTAGGACGGCCCGACTCAAGGTGACGTGAGCCATAACTCCCGGTTGGAGTAAGCGCCCGTGCGCGCGTGGGCGGCTGTGGCCGCTTTAGTCAGAATAT
>JBEKLK010000288.1:0-4770 GCA_050010235.1 Rhizomicrobium sp. | reverse complement strand
CGCGATGCGGCTCGACCTCGGCAAAGATCAGCCAGTTCGGCTTCACGCTGCGCACGGTGTCGGTTACGTGCGCGAAGAACGGGCGCATATAATCGCATTCGAGTTGAAGTTCGCGGTCGCCGCCATGGGTAAAGAAGGTCTCGTTGGGCGGGTTTCGGCGCGCGGAATCGTAGGCACCGGCCTGTTCGAAAGGGCACGCCGCGCCGCTTCGCCAGATCGAAATTCCGTTGGGATTGAGCGTGACCTCCTTCGTTTGCCGCATGCTGCGCGTCTCGGCATCCCAGGCGAGAAACGGCACGGTGCGGGGAACGCCCCGCGCAATCAGCAGCCCATCGAGCGGGCTCACTGCGACACCCGGCCGCGGCCGCTCGGGATTTTCCGGCGACGGCATCAAATGGCGATAGGTCAGCTTCTGCCCGATATAGCCCGCACCCGGTTCGTTCAAGGTGTCGAAGCCCAACACATGCTTCTGGTCTTTCACGCGTTCCGCGATCGCGCGCATCGCGCCCGCATAATGGGCTTGCAGATAGTCCTGCACATTGAGCCCGTCGATGAGGAGCCCAGGCGCCATGTCGCGGCCCGCAAAGAACAAGGTCCACATGATGGCGGTCGCGGGCAGATGCGAATTCGTGGCCCAGGTCATCTGCGGATAGCGGTCTTCCTGCCGACCGCCGCGCGCGTAATCGTATTTGTATTGCATCGCATGCGTGGCGTCGGCAGCAGGAAATTTGGTGAAGTCGAGACCGACCGCTTCGAAGGTCCAGCCCGGCGCGCCGTCTCCGCCCGACATGCGGCTCCAGACGTCCTGGTGGAAATCGATAAACACGTAGAGGCCGAACTCGCCGGCCAGCCGCGAAACCTCGGCAAAATAATCGAGATAGGCTTCGTCGAGAATGCCGGGTCCCGCATGCTCGACCGCTTCCCAGGTCGTGAGCAGCCTCAGGCAATTGAAGCCCCAATGTTTCAGCCGACCGAAATGTTCGCGTGCTTCGGCGAGCGGAAACGGACGGCCGATGAACGAGACCTCGCGATGATCGTGAAAGTCCGACGGCGTGTTCGTGCCGCCGTCGGGATAGGGCACCTTGCAATCGCCGCCGAGATTGACCCCGCGCAGGATAACGCGCCGACCCTGCGCGTCGACAAACCAGCGTCCTCGGATATCGAGCTCGTCCAAGATGTTCTCCTGTCTGCGATCGACGGCCGAAAGCTGCGATTCTCTTACTCTTAGCTGTCATGGCCCGCAAAAACGGGCCATCCAGATGACGCGCCTACGACCTTTTAAAAAAACATACAGTCCGAACTCCGCATTTGCACGTCAAACAGGTTTCACCTGGGCGGCCCGCTGTGGCGGGCCGTGACAACGAGAGGGATAGAAAGAGCAATGGCCGATCGCTCTCAGACCACCTGAAAACCGCGCCAGAACGGATCCTCGTCGTCGATCCAGATCTGGTTATAGCCTGTCGCGATCGCGCTGCCTTCGATGGAAGGGACGATGGCGGGATGGCCGCCCAGGGTCGTCGCTTCCTCCACACGTCCGACGAAGCGGCTGCCGATATAGCTTTCATGCACAAAGCGGTCGCCCGGCTTGAGCTTGCCCTTGTGTGCGAGATGGGCGAGCCGCGCAGAGGTGCCCGTGCCGCAAGGGCTGCGATCGATCGCGCGCTCGCCATAGAACACGGCGTTGCGGCCGTCCGCGCCTTCGCTCTTCGCCTTGTCCGCCCACAGCACATGGCTCACGCCGCGAATCGTTGGATCGAGCGGGTGCACGGGCTCGACCTTCTCGCGCACCAGCCGGCGCACGATCGGGCTCAATTCAAGAATGCGCGCGGCACCGAGCGAATCGAGTCCCGTATAGGCGCCTTGCGGCTCGATGATCGCGTAATAATTGCCGCCATAGGCGACGTCGACTTTAAGCGGCCCGAAATTGGGCACGTCGATCGCGACGCCTTCCGCGGCGACATAACTCGGCACATTGCGGATGCGCACCGACGAAACCCTGTTGCCTTGCTGTGTATAGGAAATGTCGATGATCCCGGCCGGCACTTCGACACGCAGCGTTCCGGGTGCGCGCGGCGCAATCAGGCCCTGCTCGAGCCCGAACGTGACGATGCCGATGGTGCCGTGGCCGCACATGGGCAGGCAACCGCTGGTTTCTATGAAGAGTATCCCACACTCGCACCCGGCTTGCGTGGCCGGATAAAGGAATCCGCCGGACATCATGTCGTGTCCGCGCGGCTCGAACATGAGGCCGGTGCGGATCCAGTCGAACCGCGCGAGAAAATCCTGCCGCCTTGCGCTCATGCTCGCGCCCGCCAGCACCGGCGCGCCGCCCGCGACGAGGCGAACCGGATTCCCCGCGGTGTGTCCATCGATGCAGAAGAAGGTGTGGCGCATGGGGTTCGGACTGCGATCCTATTCCATATCCGGATACGGGCCCTTGCCGCCGTCGGCGATGAATTTGTCGATGTGCTTTTCGAGAACGGGAAGCGGCACCGAGCCCATGGCCAGCACCGTGTCGTGGAAGGCCTTGAGGTTGAATTTCGATCCCAGCGCCTGTTCGGCTTTGTGGCGCGCTTTCCAGATCGCCATCTCGCCCAGATAGTAGGAGAGCGCCTGTCCGGGCCAGGTGATGTAGCGGTCGACTTCCGTATCGATCTCGTGATCGGCGAGTGCGGTGTTGTCGTGGAGATAGGCGACCGCCTGCTCGCGTGTCCAGCCCAGATGATGGATGCCGGTGTCGACCACCAGCCGGCAGGCGCGCCACATCTGATAACTGAGCATGCCGAATTTGTCGTAAGGCGTGTCATACATGCCCATCTCGACGCCGAGCCGCTCGGAATAGAGCGCCCAGCCTTCGCCATAAGCCGAGATGTAAACCTTCTGGCGGAAATCCGGCTGGTCCTTGTGCTCCATCGCGATCGGCATCTGGAACGCATGGCCGGGCGCAGATTCGTGCAAGGTCAGCGCGGTCAATTGGTAGAGCGGGCGCGAGGGCAGGTCGTAGGTGTTGACGAGATAAACACCGGGGCCGCCGCGACCGGAGGTATAAAATGGCGCAATCTCCGCGGGCACCGGCTTGATGGCAAATCTTTCGCGCGGCAGATAGCCGAAATATTGCGACGCCTTGCCATCGAATTGCTTGGCGATCCACGCCGCCCGCATCAGGAGTTCCTGGGGTGTCTTGGCGTAGAATTTGGGATCGCTGCGCAGATAGGCGAGGAAGGCGGGGAAATCTCCTTTGAAGCCCGTCGCCTTCATCGTCTCGAGCATTTCGGCATGGATGTGCGCGACTTCGTCGACCCCCAGCTTGTGGATCGCATCGGGGTCCATGTCGAGCGTGGTGTATTCGAGGATCTGCGCGCGATAATAGGCTTTGCCGTCGGGAAAGGATTCCGCGCCGAGAGTCTTCACCGCGCCCGGGACATATTCCTCGCGCATGAATTTGAGCAGCTTCGCGTAAGACGGATCGACCGCGTCGTGGATCGCCTTGACGGCCGCGGCGCGCAATCTCGCCTGGTCGGCCGCGGGAATTGTGTTGAGCATCTCCTTGAACGGCGCGTAGAACGGGTTCGCTGCACCTTGCGCGTCGGCCACCGATGAAATCGATACATCGCGTCCCTTGAGCGTCACCTGCGGCGGCGTGAAACCGCGTTTGAGGCCCGTGCGCATATTGACGATCTGTTCGTTGAAATAGCGCGGGAAGTCGCCCAGCCACGCCACGTAATTCTTGTAATCCTGTTCGGTGCGCAGCGGCCGGTCGTAGCTCGAACTGAGATCGGACCAGAAGGACGAGTCCGAATTGACCGGCTTCTCATATTCGTGGAAATGCTGATCGTTGATCAGGGTCTGGATCTGCGGCTTGTAGACTTCGTAATCGATCTGGTTTTCGGGCGAGAGCCGGGATTCCGGAATGGCATCCAGCTCGCGCATCACTTGCGTCCAATATTGGAGGCGCGCCTCCTGGCTGGTGGCGTCGACTTTCGGCAGATGATCGACGAATGGTTTGCGGCTGTCTTCGTCGTCTTCGCCCGCGAATTGTTCCTCGCGCCAGGCCCATTCGCGCGTGTAGAGGGCCTTGAATCGCGCATCGGCGCTTTGATCGGCAGCCTGAGCCGGAACCACGGCCGCGAGAATCATCGCGGCAACGCCAAAGCCCGCAAGCATCATATGCATGTCGTCAAACCCCTTGGTGTGGAGCACGCCCCGCGGGCCCCATGATGTCAGGGCTGGCGCGAAGGGCAAGTTGGTATAGGTTGCGGCCTGTCTCGGGGAGGGCCGCATGAGTTTCATCACGCGCAGGAAGTCCATCGACGCGATTGCGGGCCGGGAAGGCCAGGACCGGCTCACTCCTACCTTGAGCTGGCCGCATCTCGTGGCCATGGGGGTCGGCGCCATCGTCGGCACTGGCATCTATACGCTGACCGGCATCGGCGCGGGTCTCGCGGGACCGGGCGAAATGCTGTCGTTCCTGCTGTGCGGCATCATCTGCGCCTGCGCCGCACTTTGCTATGCGGAAATGTCGACCATGATGCCGGCGGCGGGCAGCGCCTACACCTATACTTATGCCGTGCTGGGCGAGTTGCTGGCCTGGATCGTGGGCTGGAGCCTGATCCTGGAATACACCATTGCCGCGAGCGCGGTCGCGGTCGGATGGTCGGCGCATGTGGCGGAGTTCATCGACTGGGCAGGCTGGCCGATTCCCGATTCGCTGTTGCATGGCGTGACCTCGGGTGGATTGATCGATTTGCCGGCCGTCATCATCGCTGCGAT
>JBEKLK010000287.1:0-4806 GCA_050010235.1 Rhizomicrobium sp. | reverse complement strand
GCCGACTATCGCATGGGTCCCGAGCATCCGTTTCCCGGCGCAGTCGAAGATGCAGTCGCTGCATATAAGGGGCTTCTCGATTCGGGCATTACACCTTCGAAACTGGCAATCGCAGGCGATTCAGCCGGCGGCGGGCTAACGATCGCGACGCTCGTTGCGCTGCGCGATCGAAAGATTCCGCTTCCCGCCACGGCGGTGGCGCTTTCGCCCTGGGTCGATCTGACCGGCTCCGGCGAATCCATGCGCACACGCGCCAAGCGCGATCCCATGGTGGGCGAGGAAGGTCTTCACAAAATGGTTGCGGCATATCTCGGCGGCGCCGATCCGAAAACACCTCTCGCATCGCCGCTGTTTGCCGATCTGAAGGGATTGCCGCCTCTGCTGATTCAAGTCGGCACCGAGGAAACGCTTTACGACGACACCGTCAGGCTTGCGGCACGCGCCACAGAAGCCGGTGTCGAAGTTTCAGCCGAATATTGGGGTGGCATGGTGCATGTTTGGCATGCGTTCCATCCGCTGCTGAGCGAAGGCCGCGATGCCATCCAGCGTATCGGCAGCTATCTCAAGGCCCATATCGCGTGACGGCGGTGAACGAACCGGAACCCGCTCTTGAATCGGCATTGCCGCAGGCGCCCGTGAAGCGCGATCTGCTTGGCAATTTCTGCTTCTACCTGCACTTCGCGGTCATGCTCTACATCGTGCTGGGCTGGCTCGTGCCATGGCGGCCTCTGCTGATTTTCTATCTCGTCTTCCTGCCCGCGGTGGCGACGCAATGGCGCTTCAACAAAAATTCCTGCGTCCTCAACAACATCGAATCCCTGCTTCGCCGCGGCCAGTGGCGCGACCCCACCAACGTCGAAGAAGGGGCATGGCTCCTGACGCTGGTCCGCAACGTCCTGGGCCTGAAGGTCACCCATGGTCAGATGGATGCGTTCACCTATGCCGTGCTGACGCTCCTCTGGCTGCTGGGCTTGGGGCATCTTCTGCATTGGGCGGGGTAGGGCTGGCAGTCCGCCTCTTGAAGCGCCAAAGACGGCTTCCTACCTGATATTCGTCCCGGAAAGGCCAGTGGCTTCCGGGCAAACAGGCACGGTCCGGCCCATTCGGGCGGACCCAACACTTCGCTTCTTATGGAGGAATGTGAATCATGCGTACATTCGATTTTTCCCCGCTTTTCCGGTCCACCGTCGGGTTCGACCGGTTGTTCGACAGGCTGGATTCGGTCGCCCAATACGACACGAACCAGAGCTATCCGCCCTACAACATCGAACGCAGCGACGAGACCCACTACCGCATCAGCCTCGCGGTTGCGGGCTTCGCCGACAAAGACCTCACCGTGGAAGTGCGCGATGGCGTGCTGACGGTCCAGGGCAAGCATTCCGATGACGGCGAGCGGACCGAGAATTCCGGTTATCTCTATCAGGGCATTGCAGGGCGCGCCTTCGAGCGCCGCTTCCAGTTGGCCGAGCATGTCGAGGTCAAGGGCGCGAAGCTCGAGAACGGGCTTTTGCACGTCGACCTCGAGCGCATCGTGCCGGAAGAGCGCAAGCCGCGGCGCATCGCCATCAACGGCGCCGGCCTGAAGACCATCGAGGGTCAGGCGAAGGCCGCTTAATCCCGTTTGCCGAAACCCTTTGGCAACGAACGGATGACAGGTATCGGGGATCGGCACATACTGGTCTCCGATACTTTTTGTCGATTCCCGGATGCCGAGCTGGCAAAGCGCACTTTTCGCCCGCGTCACACGCATGGCGCGCCCACGCACCGTGGGCGTCGACGGCGACGTCGAGGAATTGCGGCGGCAATACAACTACCTGTTCGACCGCTTCGGCCCGATCCCCGCTGAGGCGGTGTTCGAGTCCGCGCAGATCGGACCGATCCGGGGCGAATGGGTGCGGGTGAGCGATACGCCGACGCATCGGCTCATTCTGTATTTTCACGGCGGCGGCTACGTCGCGGGCTCGCCCGAGACGCATCGCCCGCTGATCTCGCGTCTCTGTCTCGCATCCCAGGCGATGGCCTTCGTACCGGCCTATCGTCTCGCGCCGGAATTTGCGTTTCCGGCCGGCCTGCGCGACGGCATCGACGCGTATCGCCATCTCATACAGCGCGGAGTCGCCGCGACGTCGATCGTGCTCGCGGGCGACGACGCGGGCGGCGGCCTTGCATTCTCGTTGCTTCTGGCCATCCGCAATGCGGGCTTGCCAATGCCGGCGGGTTGCGTGGCGATGTCGCCCTGGGCCGATCTTTCTCTCACCGGCTGGTCGATGCTGCAGAACGAACGCAACGACGCCGCGCTGTCCTGGGGGCTGCTTTTCGTCAGCGCGCGGCACTATCTGAAGAAGTCGAGTCCGGCCGATCCCTATGCCTCGGCGGTGTTTGCGAATTTCCGCGATTTTCCCCCCATCATGGTGCATGCCGGCAGCAACGAAATCCTGCGCGACGACGCGAGCCGTATCGGGGAGCGGGCGGCGGAATCCGGCGTATCGGTGAGTGTGGAAATCTATGACGGCATGCAGCACGTATTCCAGGCCAACCCCTATGTGCCGGAGGCGCGCGTGTCGCTGGCGCGATTGGGACAATTCATCCGCGCGCATACGCCGGAGCCTGCCTATGAACCGGCCGCTGCAAAGGCGGGCGAGTGAATTCGATCAGGCCGAGCTGGCTATCGCCATCGCAGGCACGGTTTCCATGACGGTGATGGGAAGTTTCGTGCCGGTGAGGATCGCGCTTCCCAGATCGGTGTCGCGCAGATCGGCATCGCTCAGATTGGCATAGGCGAGATCGGTTTCGGTCATGCAGGCGCGGCGAAGATCCGAACCGCGCAGGTCGGCGTAGCGGGCCTGCGCGCCGTCGAGCCGCGTCGGCAGGAGTCGCGCATCCGAGATCATCAGCGGCCCCAGTTTCGCATCGTGCAGATCGGCATTGTTGAGGCGCGCGCCGCTCAGATTGGCGCCGCGCAGATCGGCGCCCGCAAGTCTCGTGGCGCGCAAATCCGCGCCCTGCAGATTGCTGCCCTGCAGCGACGTGCCCTGCAGATCCAGACCGTAGAGGATGGCGCCGGGCGCGATGATCGCGGTCAGCGAACGGTGCGCAAGCGATTTGAGTTCGCGCAGATCCATGCCGGAAAGATCGGCGGGCTTGCCCTCGCGGCCGTCGGTTTCGACCCAGCGCGTATGGCTTTCGAGCACGTCGGCAATGGGCATCGACAATCTGGAAAGCTCGCGGCCGGCCGGCTGCTCGGTCAGCGCGGTCGACAGATCGACACCGTCGAAAATCGCGCATGCGGTGCGCGCGCCCACGAGAATGGCGCCGGTCATGTCCGCGCCCGTCAGATTGCATCCCGTCAGATCGGCGTTTTCGAGATTGGCGCCCGTGAAATTCGCCTGGCGCAGATTGGCGCGCGCGAGGCGGCAGCCGCGCATGATGGCATCGGTGAAGTCCGCCTGGACCGCGATCGCGCCCGTCATCTTGGCGCGCTCGAGATTGGCCGAACTCAACAGCGCCGATGTCGCTTCCGACGGCCCGACATCGTGCTGCATCACGCGCAGATTTCCGAAGCGATCTTTCTCGGCGATGGTTCCTTCGCGCAGATCGGCCTCGTAAAGATCGGCGCCGATGAGATTGGCGCCCCGGAGGCAGGCGCCGCGCATGTCGGCCCGTCTGAGGCTCGCGGCCGCCAGATTGGCCCGGCGCAAATCGGCCCCGAAGAAGCTGGCCGATTCCAGCCGCGCGTCGGCAAGATTGGTTTCTTCGAGAATCGCGCCGGTGAAATCGGCATCGGCCAGATTGCGGCCGGAGAGATCGAGACCGCTCAAATCGCAAAACGCGAACACGGCGCGCGCTCCGCCCATCCGCCCCGCATACAACATCTCATGCCGGGCCGCGGCCGCCACGGCCTGTTTCTGCGTGAGCTTTGAAAACGTGATGCGAGGCGTGGGCATCATCTGGGCGCCGTTAATCTGTTGTTAAGGTGAAGACCCGTCACCGTTCATCATGCCGAAGCCGCGCTAATAGCCGATTAAAAAGCGAAAAGTTGAAGCGAGAAGGCAACTTGCGGCTAGCGTCGGGCTGCCGAAATTGGCTAAGGTGCCGCCGCTCGCGGTCGCTCTGGGGCGTACCCGCGGCCTGTCGCGGGGGTCTTGCCATCCGGCTCCCGGAGCCACCGGTCCAGTGACGGTCCAGTAACAATGAGGGGTTCGCCTTGAACAAGCGCGCGTTAATGCTCACCGCCGCCACCGCTGCGTTGATGTCGGGGCCGGCATTCGCCACCTGTCCGTCGCCTGCACCCACCTGGACCACTATCACGACCTCCATCAGCGTTCCCGTCGACACGGCCTGTGCCGATTCGGGCAATCCGGGCTCGATCACGATCGCAACCAACGGCACGGTCGCTGTAACAGCCAACCCGTACACCTCGGCGGCGGCGACCGTGGATTCCGGCACCATCGCGATGCCCAACCAGATCACGAATTCGGGCTTGATCAGTTACAACGGCGTGAGTTCGGCGACCGCAGTGGAATTGCTCGCTATCACGCCGACCGGCGGACAGCCGAACGGCAATGTTGGGGGGCTCGACAATATCGGCACGATCCAGATGACCGGCACCGGGACGGACAAGAACGGCATTCTCATCGGTCTACCGTCCACCATCACAAGCGGAACGTTCACGGGCGGCGTCGTTCCAAGTGTCGCGATCCCGTCACTCCCCCCGACTTTTGCCAGCGATCCTGTTGCGATCTATCTTCAAGCCGCTTCGACCGTGACCGTTACGGGAACTGATTCCTTCGGCATCGACGATGTGGC
>JBEKLK010000286.1:0-4827 GCA_050010235.1 Rhizomicrobium sp. | reverse complement strand
CCGCAATCGCGATCGTTGCCGGATATGGTGGAGGAGGCACGGCAAGCGTTGGCCACGGTGAAGTCTGCATTCCCGGATCACTGCTTGCCCGTCTTCGTGCCGCCGTGGAACACGATCGGCTCAAATCTCCTGGAACAATTGCACGGCATCGGATATCGCGGTTTATCGTGTCGCTCCGACGATGCGCCGACATTGCTTCGCCCATCCAAGGGCCTGATTCAAGCAGACAGACATTTGGACCCAATGCAGCTCGCCAATGTCGCTCTCGTGGAAAATCGATTGGGGGCCCAATTGCGTGATGGAGCGCCCGGACCCGTAGGCATAGTATCGCATCACCGCGGTTTTGGCCCGGAGACCTGGGCCTATCTCGAAGAGCTGTTGTCGATGCTGGCGCATCACCCCGCCGTCCGTTTTGTGCGCGCCCGCGACATCTTTATTCCGAACGATCCGGAATTGCCGATGACGCGATAAGTGCGGGCAGCCGGATGTCAGCTCGCGCGCGCGAAGGGCGTCTCCCTTACGGTGCGGCCCGCGGGGAAATGCGCGGTGGCAATCGTGCCGCGGTTCGGCTTGCTATCGATCGACAGTTCGCCGCCATGCAGCTCCATCAGCGATTTGCAGATGGGAAGCCCGAGGCCCGTGCCCTCGTGCTTTCTCGCCAGCGTCGAATCGATCTGGCCGAACGGCGAGAGAGCAACGGCCACTTCCGCGTCCGTCATTCCGATGCCCGAGTCCGCGACGCTGAGACAGATGCTGCCTGTCGCGTCGTAGAGTGTGCGCACGACGACACGGCCGCCTTCCGGCGTGAATTTCACGGCATTGGACAGGAAATTGATAAGCAGCTGTTTGACCACGCGGGCATCGGCGCGCAATGAGGGGACCGCGGCCCCCGGCTCGAACGCCAGCGCGATGCGCCCCGCATCGGCACGGCCGCGCACCAATGTCAGGCAATCGTCGACCACGGCCGGGAGATGAACGACAGATTCCCGAAGTTCCAACTTGCCGGCCTCGAGCTTTGCAAGATCCAGAACGTCGTTGATCAGCGACAGCAGGTGTTCGCCGCTGCGATGGATATCGTGCGCGTATTCGACATATTTGGGAGCGATCGCCCCAAACATCTGGCGTTCGATGATTTCGGAGAAGCCGAGTATGGCGTTGAGCGGCGTGCGCAATTCGTGGCTCATATTGGCCAGGAATTCCGTCTTGGACCTGTTGGCGAAATCGGCTGCCCGCCGGGCTTCCGCCAGTGCGATCTCCTGGCGCTTGAGATCGTCTGTGTCGATCAACAGACCGATGCCGAGAAGCGGTTTTCCCGCCGCGTCCCTGTCCTTGACGTCGAAGTAGAATTTGATCCAGCGGTGGCCATGAGGCTGAATCATGCGCAGGTCGATGGAGCTCGCATGGGCCGTATTTTCGGCGTTGCGAAAAAATGTTCTTGCGGCATCGCGGTCGGCCTCGACGAATAACCGGGGCCATTCGCCTTCCACTTGCCCGAGCGTTTCGTCGCCGACGAGCGCAGTCAGTTCCGGCGATATCCAGAACGACTGATCCTTGTAGTTATATTCGAACACACCCGCATGCGCGGCCCGCAGCGCCAATGCGAGACGCTGCGACGCCTGGGCGGCTTCGTCGCGCGCGACAGCGACTGCGGTGATGTTCTGGCTGATGCCGAGAATTTCGTAGAGCCCGGACGGCAGCCGGTTTCCGGCGCGATAATGCACGTTGAGATGCGTCCAGCCGCCGCCGTTTTCGAGATAACGCATTTCGGCATTGGCGACGCCGCCCTCACGCGTGATGCGCTCGCGGATAGCAGTGTCTTTCTCCCGGTCGTCAGGGTGCTGGATCAATTGCAGCAACGCCACGGGCACGGGCTGGGCTGCCTGTTCGTGTCCCAGCGAGAGTTCCGAAGAAAAATAATACAATCCGGCATCGGGATCGTAGCGCCAGGTTCCGATCTTTCCGTCGAGCAGCAATCGATTGCGCACCGTATAGAAATTGTCGATGTCTTCCAGCGACTGGCACTCGCGCGTGACGTCGACTAGAACCGCGAGGAAGCCCCCCTCGGTCGCTTTCAGATCCAGCCGATGCCATGACGGCGTTGCGCCGTGCGCGATGCGATATGCGCCGGATGGGCCGTCGCCGGTCTTTTTCGATGCGACGCCTTGCAGAAATACGGCAAGATCGACGCCGGCCAGCGACGCCGGCGTTGCTCCCAGCGCGCGAGCCAACTCCGCAGTGGCCGCGACGACGCGGTTCTCGGCATCGAGTGAAGCCGCGGCAACTCCCAGCCGCCCCAATTCATCGATCAACGTGCTCATGGTCAGGACGGCGCAATTCGGGCGCGCATTCTCGTTCGACACACGTGCAGCATACGGAATGTAGGTTAAGAACCGCTTTGCGGCTGCAAGGATTTGTTAGTGATTTGAGCCTGCAGGGCAGCGCGGCTTTGCGGTTGTGGCAAACCCGCCGTTGCGCTGCTGTCTCAAAGCGGTACGGTCAGGGCGTCGAACACCGTGAATCTCGGTCCATAAGCGGATTGGAAGATTCCGATTCCTTCGGAGGGTCTGATCAGGTTGATCCGATCCAGTACGTTGAGAAATACGAGCCGGTCGCTCACCTGGCCTACGCCCGGAATATCGAACGTCCGTTCGATGCCGACATTGACCTGAAACACATTTGGAAGCGCGTCCGTATCCGCGAAGCCCGCGCGCAAGCCGCTGCTATAGGTGGCGTCCACGCTGAAGGCATAGGGCTTCCAGTCATAGGTGCCGCCGGCCGTGATGCCCAGAAGCGGCTGGTGATCGAGCACGATCTGATTGGCGTTGATATAAGCGAGCTCGTTGGGATCGAAATTGAACTGGCCGGTATCGACGCCTTTCTGCATGTTCCGTCCCACGGTCACGTTGCCGTAGGTGGAGAAATCATCGGCCTTGTAGGCGATCGCGAGCTCCGAACCCCAGATATATCCGTTGTCGTAATTGAAGGGCGCGAAAATCGGCACGACGCCGAATTGGCCGGTATCGAGATAGTGCTTGGTGATCTCGTAGAAATTGTCTTCCGAAACGGTGAGGCCCGACGCCAGGGTGCGAACGACGCCCGTATCGAACTCCACATCGTCTTCGGTCACCGGGGTGGCGATGCCGAGCGGTCCTTCGGCAGTCGTTCCCAGGAATGACGCGGGCGCACCGGGCGAGATGCCTTGAAAACTCGGAACCTGCATGTAGCGCGCGGCCCCGACGTGGAATGTCGTGTCCGGTGACGGCGTGTACGACAGATTGATCGTGGGATCGAGCTGATTGGCGCGCGTGAAACCCGACAACGTGTCCCAGCGCAGGCCGATATTGGCGCGCAGGGTCGGGTCGATCTGCCACAGATCGTTGACGTAGAGTCCCGTCAGGATGTTCGTGGCATGCGAGTTGTTGATCACATCTTCCGGCACGTCGCTCGTCTGATTGCCGAACGCATCGACGGGAAACACCAGGGAATTGTCGTCGGCGGTAACGTCGTAATCGCCGAGATAGAAGCCCGCGCCGATCGTGTGCGAACCCAGTCTGTAGGTCAGATCGCCCTGGAGCGTGTTGTCGACGTCGTTGTGCGAAGCCCGCGACGCGACGCCCTGATAGATGAGCTCGCCCACGTCGTCCGGGATGAATTTTTCCGAGATGGAATGCGCTGCGTAGGATATCTGATACGAAAGCTGCCCATTGGGTGCGCCGCTGAGCGACAGGACGGCAAGATAATCGCGAAAGTCGAGAACGGAATTGATCTGCGACGAGGGAATGGGGGTCGCGCCGGCAAGCGTATATTCCGTCGGAAGTCCCGGCACGTTCGGCAATTGATTGTCGCTGGCGACTGCGGACACCAGCAGGCTCAGCTTTGTGTCGGCATCGAGCGCATAGGACAGCATGTCGAGGGTCTGTCCCTGGTTCGTCCGGTCGTGGATTGCGTTCGGTCCCGGCGTGGCCGAGCTGAACGCCATGTCGCTCTGATCGTAAAGCGCGCTCGCATAATAACTGAGGGCTCCGTCGCACCCTGCGTATTGCGCGCTGGGTTCGATCGTCCCTCGTTGACCGGCGAATATGGTGGCGCTGCCGCCCGGCTGCTGGCAGCCGTCTTTTGTCTGGATGTCCACCACGCCGCCGGTGGCATAGCTGTATTGAGACGGAAGAATGCCATCGAGCAGATCGAGCCGCTGGATGAAAAGCGGATTGATCATCGAGATGAAGGGCGGGTTCGTGTTGATGTCGAGCGGAATCAGCGCGCCGTCGATCTGGTATTGAAACTGCGGCCCCTCGGTGTCGCGAATGTGGATTTGCTGGTTCTGGTCGATGGCAACGCCCGGCATCTGCGCGAGAACGTCCGTGATGGACGTATCGTCGCCGGCGGGCAGGTCGGAAATACTCTCGCTCGTGACGGCATAATCATTGGAGCCGCTCACGGATATGCCGGGACCGGGAAACCGAATGCCCGTGACGGTGACGGTTTCGATTTTGGGCGTGCCCGCCGATTGCGGCGTCGCGTCATCGGAATCCGCGAATGCCGGAGATGCCAGAAGAGCGAGCGCCACGAGAGGTGCCGTAAGCCAGCCGGAAATCGTCGGCAGCCTGCGCTTTACGGCCAACATATTGAAATAACGCACAATTATCCCTCAGGGCTGAAGCGACGCGCTCTTGCTATTGAGAATTACTCGCAATAGAGTTCGATTGGCAAGCAGGTTTTTGGCCGGCGCATGCGGTTCGTCCGCACAGGACGCGGGCCTTTGGCGAAAGCCGCTGGCAAGCGCGCTTGGGAACGGCTTCAGTGTTGGTGGGACGGGACGTATCGGGG
>JBEKLK010000285.1:0-4845 GCA_050010235.1 Rhizomicrobium sp. | reverse complement strand
CGTGGGCAAATGCGTGAAATCGGCGACGACGACGTTCTTGCCGCCGATATCCGCCGACAATTCGCGCGCTTCGTCATGCGGCAGCGCGAGGAAGCGCTCCAGCAATCCCAGCTCGTGCAGAACCTCCAGGGTGGAGGGATGCACGGTGTCGCCCCGGAAATCGCGGAAGAAATCCTTCCATTTTTCCAGCACGACCACATCGATGCCCGCGCGCGCCAGCAGATAGCCCAGCATGATGCCCGCGGGCCCGCCGCCCGCGATGCAGCAGCGCGTTTCGATGGTTTTCTCCGCCATGCGCCGATACTTTCACAGCGAAAGGTTATCGTCAGCCGAGGCTTCGCCCGATCCAGACCACGCGTCCCACCATCGCGATATCGGCCGGCTTGATGCTGTCATAGGTGGGATAGGCGGGATTGTCGGATTTCACGGTGAGCAGTTTCTTCACCGGGTGCATCGAGATGCGCTTCACCTGCAGCATGTCGTCGATGCGGATGACATAAAGCCCTTCGCGCCGCGGATTGTTCTGCGAGGGATCGACCAGCGCGTGATCGCCGTCGTGCAGCGTCTCCCACATCGAATCGCCGGAGACTTCCAGCACGAACAGCGCGCTCACATTGGTGGAAATTTTCCGCAGCCATTGCTCCTGGAACAGCAGATGCCCGGTGGGCGCGGCCTCCGAGGCGAGCGCGCCGGCGCCCGCCGCGGCGCGCAGGTCGAACATCGGCACGGAGTAATGGTCCGGGCTTTGCCAGGCTTCGCCCGCGATCTCCGAGATCCCCACGTCGAAAATCTTGGCCAGCCGCCGGAGCAGGGGGAGGCTGAGCCGCTGATCCTCCCGCTCGTAGCGGCCGATGGACACGGCCGTGGTGTTCAGTTTTTCGGCCAAAGCCTGTTGGGACAGGCCGCGCTCGTGGCGGAGTTTCGAGAGATTGTTCATGGCCCACCTTAACCGGCTTGGTTCTGATTCAACCACAACCATTTCAGTTGACAAAGATACCGTATAGGTCATATATCCGTCAAATGAGAACGAAACATGTACGTATGAGGTGGGTCATGACTGCCATCGACACGGCCGGCGCGGTGCTGGCCACCATCCTGGGCGTCGCGGGATTTTGCGTTTCGGTATCGGCCCTTTCGATGCCGAGGTTGCCGTCGTTCGCCGGCGCGCGGCGCGCGGCGTGGCTGATCGCGATTGCCGCACTTGCCGCCAGCATCGCGCTGATCGCCTGGTCGGCGGGAGACGTCGCATGAGCCCGCTGACGAAACAGCAACGCGCCTGTCTCGACGCCATCGCGAAGTTTTACGCAGGCACCGGTGTCATGCCCAGCATGGAAGATCTGCGGGTGGCGCTGGGGTTTTTGTCCCGGAGTTCGGTGTTCCGCCTGCTCAGGGGACTCCAGGAGCGCGGCGCGATCCGGCGCCGCCGCGGTAAGCACCGTGCGATTTCGATTCTCACCGCCAAATGCCGGCATTGCGGCGAGCCGCTGGAACGGGTTCGGAGAAAAAAATCATGAGCCGGAAAGCGCGCAAGCACAAACCGCGCGGCGAGGGTGCTGCGCCGCGCGAGACCCGCTACAAGCCGAAAGCGGGGCCGGGCTCCGTCTTCGTCGAGGAATTCGTGTCGGCGAAAACGGGCGGCGAGAAGCGCCTGCGCAATATCGGCGAGCATCCGCTCACGCTGGCCCACGCGCGGGGCAAGATCGGCGACGAGCAATTCGCGGCCGGCGAAGAAGTGCGCCGGCTTTACGAACTGCGCGGCGTCAGCGGCCGCGACAGCACCGCCATGAATGTGGGCGGCGGCGGATCGCTCAGCATGCCGTTCACGCAATCGCAGGTGGATGCCATCCGCCGGCTCGATCATTTCCGCGCGCGGCTGAAGACCCGCGACTGGATCATTGTCGAGAAATTCTGCGGCGAAGGCTGGTCGATGGCGGAAGCGGTGCGCGCCGCGACGGCCTGCCACCCCTCCGGCGTGCTCCTGCGCCTGCAGGAAGCGCTCGAAGAACTCGTCGCCGCCCGCCGAGAGCCGAAGGGGCGGCCGCATTGAGTGACTATTCCACCCTCCCCTTGAGGGAGGGTCGAAAAATTCGAGCGCAGCGAGATATTTTTCGGGGAGGGGTGATGTTGGTGGAGCACCCCTCCCCGAAATCTTCTTTTCGCTGTCGCTCAAAGATGATTTCGACCCTCCCTCAAGGGGAGGGTGGAAGAAGAGGCGCTCCTGACCCCTCAATCCCCGATCGCCACACCGTCGCGTCGCGGGTCGGCGCCGCCGAGATAGCCGTCTTTGGTGCGTTCGATGATCTGCGATCCGCTGCTGAGCGGCCGGATCAGGATCTGATGCCCCATGGTCTTCAGTTGCGGCGCCAGCGCTTCGAGGCTCGTACCCTGTTCGAGATAGGTGGCGGAATTGGGGTTGAACACATGCGGCAGCGCGCAGGCCGCTTGCGGATCGAGCTTGCCGTCGATCAACCCGCTCAACGCTTCCGCGACGAAGGGAATGATCACGGGGCCGCCCGGCGAACCGGCCGCGATCCAGAATTTTCCGTCCGGCCCGAACACGATGGCCGGCGCCATCGCGCTCATGGGCCGCTTGCCCGGCTCCGGCGCATCCGCCACGGGCTTGCCGTCGATCATGGGCTCCAGCGAAAAATCCGTGAGCTCGTTGTTGAGCAGGAAACCCTTCGCCATCACCATCGCGCCGAAGCCGGATTCGATGGTCGTGGTCATGCTGACCACTTCGCCGCGCGGATCGACCACGGACAAGTGACTCGTGCCATGGCGCTGCGGCGTGCGCTGGGGCGCGTAATCGAACGGAAGATTGGGGAGCGTTCCCGCTTGTGCCGTTCCCATGTCGTGCGCGGGATCGATCAGCGCGGCGCGGCTCGCGAGATAATTGCGATCGAGCAGACCTTGCACCGGCACCCGAACGAAGCCGGGATCGCCCAGATATTTCGCGCGGTCGGCAAAAGCGAGCCGGTTCGCCTCCGCGAACAAATGCACGAAACCGAGCGTCAGGGGTTGCAGGTCGGACGACGGAAAGCGCTCCAGCATTTCGAGAACCTGCAGGATCGCGACGCCGCCGGAACTCGGCGGTCCCATCGAGCAGATGCGATTTCCCCGATAGGCTCCGCACACGGGCGCGCGTTCCACCGCGCGATAATCCGCGAGATCGGCAAGCGTCATGCCGCCGGGATTGACGGGCGCGTGCTGCACGGCGGCGACGATCGCGGCCGCAATCGGTCCGTGATAAAACGCTTTCGCGCCATGGGCCGCGATGGCGCGCAACGAATCGGCGAGCGCCGGGTCTTTCAGGATTTCGCCTTCATGCAGCGGCGTTCCGTCGGCATGATAGAAATAGCGCTTGATGTCCGGCATCTGCGCCGCGTCTTTTTCCTCGACGATGGTTCGCGCGAGCTTGGGGCCCACGGGGAATCCGTCCGCCGCAAGCTTGATCGCCGGCGCGAACAATTTCGCCCAGGGCAGGCGGCCGTATTTCCTGTGCGCCATTTCCAGCATTGCCACGACGCCGGGCACACCCACGGACAATCCGCCGGGGATCACTTGCGATTTCGGACGGGGCTTCCCGTCGGGGCCGAGAAACATATCCGAGGTCGCAGAGGCCGGCGCGGTTTCGCGTCCGTCGAAACTGGTCACTTTTTTCGTCGCGGGATCGTAGAGCATCAGGAACGCGCCGCCGCCGACGCCGGAGGATTCCGGTTCGACCAGGGTGAGCACCATCTGCGCCGCGATGGCCGCATCCACCGCGGAGCCTCCCGCATGGAGCATTTCGAGCCCGGCCTTGGCGGCATAGGGATTCGCCGCCGCGATCATCTCGTGCTTTGCGAAGACGGAATCGGCCCGCGCGGACGATGCGGCGCTTGCTGCGAGCAGTGCGGCGGCAGCCAATACTCTGAGCTTGATCACTTGTCGGGTTCCCCGGGGAATGCGTAGTTATAAGGAGTAGTAATGGGTGGCAGCGGCGCTTTCCAGCGGCGCGGGCAAAAGGTCGCCGATGGCCGATATGATCGACGTGACCGGCCGCGCGGGCGAATCCGCCGGCACGCTGCGCTTCGGTTCCTTCGCGGCGCCTTGCGCGCTCGGTCGCGCGGGAATTCTCGGCCCCAAACGGGAAGGCGACGGTGGCACGCCGGCCGGGACTTTCCCGCTGCGCGAACTACGCTACCGTGCCGACCGAATCGCCGCGCCCCCGGTCACGCACCTTCCACTCTATATAACGACGCGAACGGACGGCTGGTGCGATGCGCCGGACGATCCCGCCTATAACCGCCTCGTGAAGCTACCGGCAAGTGCGGAGACCCTATGGCGCGAGGATCGTCTCTACGACCTGGTGGTCGTGATCGGTTACAACGACCGGCCCGTGATGCCCGGCGCCGGCAGCGCGATCTTCCTCCATGTGGCGTTCGAGCAGAAGGGAAGGCTGATGCCGACGGCCGGCTGCGTGGCACTGCGTGCGAGCGACTTGTTGCGCGTGTTGCAAGGTTGTTCGCCCGCGACGCAGATACGGATTCATTTGGTTTGATGTGGCTATCTTAGCGGTCGCAACTTCGCGGCGGCAAAAATGTTTAACGCAGAGGACGCGGAGGGGACGCAGCGCGACTGAGTCCGCGGCGGCCCCCCTTCCGTCACGCGGCTGACGCCGCGCGCCGCCTTCCCCCGCGAGGGGGGAAGGCTAAGAAAAAGAAATCGCACGCAATCCCATCTTACTAACCTTCCCCCCTTCGCGGGGGAAGGTGCACGCCTCGCGAACTTCGCGAGGCGGACGGCCCGCCTACGCTAAAGCTTCGGCGGGTCAATACATAACTCGAGTCCGCCGTAGCCTTGGCG
>JBEKLK010000284.1:0-4883 GCA_050010235.1 Rhizomicrobium sp. | reverse complement strand
GAATTTCGGTCCCTGATTTCCCATCTGCCACATCACCCATTGGATGACGTCGTATTTCCCGGTCATGTCCTGCGGCCAGAAGCGGCCGAAGATCTCGGCGAGATACATCATGATGGCGCCGGATTCGAACAGGGTGACGGGTGCGCCGCCGCCTTTGGGCTCCGTATCGACCAGCGCCGGCATGCGATTGTTGGGCGAGATTTTGAGAAATTCGGGAGAAAACTGATCGCCGCGCCCGATATTGATCGGCTTGATCGTGTAGGGCACGCCCAGTTCCTCCAGCAGGATCGTCACCTTCTTGCCGTTGGGCGTGGGCCAGTAATGGAGTTCCAGCATCGTTTTTCTCCCGGGAGATTTTCCGCACTCTAGCAAGTCGCGCTGGGCTGCGCCACGACGCGCGGCGGCGGTGCATTATTCGAATGAGGGCAGGAGTAGTGCCGCTTGGCTCGGACCTGGAAATCGGGAGAATGGCGGCCGCGCTGTGGCACGCGGAAAATATTACCGCCGAATCCGGACGTGTGCTCAACGGGAGGGCTTGGGTTGTTCAGGGTGTTGCACCCGCGCGCCGTCGCTGCGGCGATCCTCATCGCCGGCTTCGCCACGATGCTGTTCGTCAATCTGCCGGGCCATCTCGAATTCGATTCGATTCGCCAGTTGCTGGAAGGCCGCCGCGGGGTCTATTCCAACTGGCACCCGCCGATCATGTCGTGGCTCTTGGGCGTCGCCGATGCCGTCACGCCGGGGGCAGCACTTTTCGTCGTCTTCGATGCCGTGCTCGCCTATGGCGCGCTTCTGTCGGTGCTCTGGCTGACGCCCAGGACGAGCTGGATCGCTGCCGTCGCCGCGGCGATTGTGGTTGCGCTGCCGCAGTTGTTTCTGTTTCAGGCGATCGTCTGGAAGGACATGCTGTTCGCGGACGCGTGCGTCGCGGCGTTTGTCTGTCTCGCGCATGCCGCTGTCCAATGGCGCCGGCCAAGGCTGCGCTTTGCGCTTCTCGTCGGCGCTGCGTGCCTGGCAGCGCTTGCCGTGCTGACGCGGCAAAACGGAATCGTCGTGCTTCCCTGCGCAGTCCTCGCGCTGGCTGCGATCGCGTGGGGATATGAAGGTTGGAGGAAGGCGCTCTTCTATGGTGCTTCATTTCTCGCTGTGTCTGCCGCGCTCGCGCTGGTGACGAACGCCGCGCTGCAATTGCGCGCGACCAGGGCGCTGGGCGCGGTCGAACAGATTGAGGATCTACAACTCTACGATATGGCCGGCATGCTGCAACGTTCGCCGGATCTCCCGCTTCCGATCCTGGACCGGGATGCGCCGGCCATGGCGAAGCTGTTGCGCAGGATCGGTCCCCCGTTTTACACGCCGGTGGGTCACGATCAGCTGACCGATCATCCCGGCGTGGCGCCGCTGATCGTGCCGTCCGTATCCGCCGTGAGCCGGCAGTGGCGCGCGCTGGTCCTGGCCCATCCGGCAGATTATCTGGCGGTGCGGATGCGCGATTTCGGCTGGATATTTCTGTCGACCCATCCCGATGCGTGCCTGACCTATGAAGTCGGCGTCAGCGGCGACCCGGCCGACCTGCGAGCAGCGGGGCTGGCGGCGCGCGAGGACGACCGCGACGACTGGCTCGACGACGACTATGCGACGCCGTTGATCGGCACGCCCGTCCTGTCGCATCCGTTCTTTGCGACGGCCGGGCTCATCGCGCTGTTCGTTCTCCTGAGGCGGCGCAGGCCCGCCGATCTCGCAATGGCGGGGCTTCTCGCATCGGCGATGCTTTACACGCTCAGCTATTTCTTCATCGCGATATCCTGCGAATATCGCTATCTCTTCGCGCTCGATCTATCGACGATCGCGGCCCTGTTCTATCTGGCCGCGGATTGGCGGACGTCGCCGATGCGGGCGGATTGAGCGCGCCGCAGGATGCCGTGTGGCGCGAGACCGAGGTCTGAACGTCGCGGTGACTTTACCCAAGCGTCCGGCAATGGCAGCACGCGTCCCCTGCAAGCCAAAATACCTGCAGGGAACGCCGCTCTATACGAACACTCTTACCGATCCGGCATCCACATCTTCGCGTTCTGGAACGCGTGCTGGATCGACATCGCGTGCAGGACGCCGGAGCCATCGATCGTTCCGCGCGCGAGCAGCGCATGGCCGACGGACGCCTGGGCCATCCGGTAGTTCTTCGCCGCCAGCGTGGAATCGACGGTCACCGTCCTGCCGCCGCGACAGGCGACGGTGATCAGGTTGCCCGTCATGCGTTCGACCATGCCGGAAATCTGACGCTCGCCGGCTGCAAGCGGCGCGCGCATCGCAACCGCGGTGACCTTCGGAAGCGATGCCGGCGTGCCCGCGCCGATGCCGAAAATCGACAAGGTCTGATAGCTCGCGACATAGACTTTGCCGTTGGCGACCGTCGGCACGATGTTCGCGTCTCCATAGATATTGGGCCATGTGCCCGCCAGGAGACCGCTGCCGCCGGGAATGAGGTTGTTGCCGTTCACGTCGAAGGCATAGAGATAGATATCGGACGGGTTGGAGTCCGTGGGGTGGCTGACCGACCAGATCACCAGCGAACTCGGTTTGCCGTCGTTGGACGAAAGAGACGTGAACACGCCGGCATTCTGACCGTTGGGGACGGTGTAGTAGTTTGGCGCGATGCTGTTCGTAGCCCATTCGAGCGAGAGCGAGGGGGTGCCGGCGGAATGCGTGTCCAGCCGGTAGAGATCGATGCTGGAACCGCCCCATCCGGCGCTGGTGATCACATAGGGATGCCCCATGTTGTCCTGGAAATAAGATTCGCCGCACCAGCAGCCGCCGGGATATTGGACATAGGCGCCGTTCTTGTTCTTGCCCAGGTCGTCCGCATCCAGCAGATAGAGAATTCCCGCTTTGCCGAGCGCCGTGGCCAGATCCGGCATCGAGCCGGTTTGCGGCGGCAGCAGCATCACGCCGCCCGAGCCGAAATCGCCGTCTTCGGCATCGAGGTCCTCGACGTCGTTATAGCCCGCGGGCGGAGAGAAATGGCCTTCGACCGTGGTGAGATCCGAAGACAGCTTCACGATGCTTTCGGAGAGATTGGTGACGGCGTTGTAGGTCGTTGCGCTGGGATCGCTGTTGCCGGTTGCGAAGAAAATGTCGCCGGCGGGGTCCGCCGCGAGGCCGTAGCCCGACATCCAGATCGATGTCAGGAAGAACGTGTCGGGCGAAGTGGCGCGCGTGTTGTTCAAATGATTGGCAGGCAGCGGCGTGAGCGTGTTGGTCTGCCAGCCGAGCAGCCAGCCCCGGGACGTGTTCGCGTTGTAGTCGCAAAAGCTCGCGAAGCCCGCATAGACATTTCCATTGGACAGCAGAAGCGCCGCGCGCTGGCGGCCCGCAGTCGGGTCGAAATTGAAGGTCTGCCCGTTCGTGAGTTTCCCCGATGCGGTGATCACGACGGACGGCACCTTGTCCGTGAGCGTCGACAGGTCGAGGGCATGAATGCGGTAGGTCTGGTTGCCGCCTTCCATCGTGTAGGTGACGACATACATCGTGCCTGCCGTGGTATCGATCACGGGCGTGGAACCGATGCCGACATTGGCGCCGTTGTTGTTGCACCAGCCGGGAAGCGATGTGTAGGGCACGGGCGATCCCAGGCTGGCGTGCAGCAGAACGGCGCCGCTCGTCCCGTCGATGGCGTAGATGCTGTTACTCTCGGTCGCCACGTAGACGACGTTATGGGTGCCCTTGCCGGAAATCGACTGGTTTTCCACATAGAGCGGCTGCGCATCGACCTGATCGTCAAGCGCGACCGTCTTGCGGAGGTTGAAATTCGTCCCGCTGACCTTGGTGGGCGTGAGAACGGTCTCCGCGTTGTTCCAGCCCGTGCGGTAATTGTCGTTGTGATAGGTCGTCACGTTTGTAATCGTTCCGGCGAACGCGAACGTTGCGAACAACGCGCCAACAACCACAGCCGGCAACGCCGACAGAATCCGATTCACTTGCATGGGATTACACCCCGATTTCCGCCACCGACGCCATGATGCGCGATCCCGCTCGGCGAGTCCATATAGATAGATGTACGTTCCCATCGTGCAGGAGCGGTTCGTGCGCGTTTCCGCCGGGTATTTGCAACGGTCTTGCGATGTGGCGCTGCGACATTGACAGGCCCCGGCGCGCAAATTCTACTGATCGGGGGTCTGCAGCCTCCGGCTGACGAATCGGGGCAGGCGCGGGATGGGAACTTCGGAATACGCGTCGGCTCCGCTGGAACGCCGGCACATTGCGGCGGTCACTATCGGCAACGCACTCGAGTTCTACGATTTCTTCACCTACTCGTTCTTCGCCATCCAGATCGGTCACGCCTTTTTCCCCAGCCACAGCGCATTTGCGAGTCTGATGGCGTCGCTGGCGACGTTCGGTGCGGGATTTGCCACCCGACCGCTGGGCGCCCTCGTCATCGGCCATTATGCCGACAAGGTGGGCCGCAAACCCGCGATGCTGCTGAGTTTCGTGCTGATCGGCGCGTCGATCTTCGGCATGGCGATCATCCCGTCCTATGGAACGATCGGACTCGCCGCGCCGGTGCTCGCCGTCATGGCGCGCCTGCTGCAGGGATTTTCGCTGGGCGGCGAGATCGGTTCGAACACGTCGTTTCTGCTCGAAGCGGCGGCCCCCGCCAGACGCGGAACCGTCGTTTCGTGGCAGGGCGCCAGTCAGATGATCGCCATCCTCGCGGGAAGCGTCGCCGGCGTCGTGCTCTCGACTCTCCTGTCTCCCGATGTGCTCGACGCTTATGGCTGGCGGATTGCATTTGCGCTGGGCGGTCTCGCAGTGCCGTTCGGATTGTGGCTGCGCCGAAGCCTGCCGGAAACGCTGCATGCGAACGAACCGCAAGGCACAGCGCCGCC